>VGET01000062.1 GCA_016869195.1 Alphaproteobacteria bacterium
TGAAGCCGCGCTCGATGCCGCCATCGCCAATCTCCTGAAGGATGGTGTGACAGAGGCCGAGTTGAAAGAGTCGGTCGAGCGCATGAAGGCGCGCGCGCTCTATGCCCTCGATGATCCGCAGCAGATTGCAACGATCTTCGGCACGGTGCTCTCGATTGGCCTCGCGATCGAGGACATCCAGAATTGGCCGGCCCGCCTCGATGCGGTGACGGTCGAACAGATCAATCAGGCGGCCCGCGCGATCTTGAGGCCAGAGCGTTCGGTTACCGGGCTGCTCCTGCCGAAGGCGGAGGGCTAGACCATGAGGTCCCGGATGCGCGGCGTTTCTTTCCTGGCGTTTTTCGTTCTCCTGTTCGCAGCGGTACTGGCGTTGCCCGTCGATCGGGCCGATGCGGCTGCCGAGGTGGAGGAAATCAAGACGCCCAAGGGCCTCACGCTTTGGTATGTGCGCGAGCCAGCTATTCCCATCATTGCGCTCAGCGTTCAATTTCTCAGTGGGTCGGCGCTCGACCCGCAGGGCAAGGAAGGCTTGGCGAGCTTTGTTTCCGGCATGCTGAACGAGGGCGCCGGCGAGATGGATTCGCAGGCGTTCCAGCGCGCCATCATCAACGATGCGATTGGCTTTAGCGCCAACGCCAGCCTCGACGGCTTCCTGATCGATCTGCAAACGCTCTCGACCAAGCGGGAGACGGCGTTCAGCCTGCTTGGCCTCGCGCTCACCAAACCGCGCTTTGATGTGGACGCGGTCGAACGCGTGCGCGCCCAGTTCGTGCAGATCCTCTCGGACGCGAAGCACGATCCGAACAAACGCTCGGCCCTTGGCTGGTTCCGTCTGGCCTTCGGGGCGCACCCTTATGGCGCACCGACCGATGGCACGGAGGCCTCGATCGCCACGATCACGGTCGATGACCTCAAGGCCTATGCCAAAGGCCGCTTCGCGCGCGACAACGTCGTGATCGGCGCCTCAGGCGATGTTGAGCCGGCCGAGATCGCGCGTCTGGTCGATCTTGCGCTCGGCGATCTGCCGGCGACCGCGGCGTCGGCCGAATTGCCCGAAGCGGCGTTTCCGGCCGCGGGCAAGATTGCAGTTGAGCGCATCGATGTGCCGCAGAGCGTCGTCTCGTTCGGCCTGCCCGGCCTTAAACGCGAAGACCCGGACTTCTATGCCGCCTATGTCATGAACTATGTGCTGGGCGGCGGCGGCTTCACCTCGCGGCTCTATCAGGAAGTACGCGAGAAGCGCGGCCTCGCCTATTCGGTCTACTCCTATCTTCAGCCGCTGAAAGCGGCCGGCCTCTATCTCGGGGGCGTCGCGACCGAGAACAGCCGTGTGGCCGAATCGCTCGCGCTGATCAAGGACGCGATCGCCCGCATGGCGAATGAGGGCGTGACCGAGGAAGAGCTTGCGGCCGCCAAGCGCCATCTGACCGGAGCCTATCCCTTGCGCTTCGACACCGGCGCCAAGATCGCCGACATGTTGGTCGGTGTACAGATCGACAAACTTGGCATCGACTACTTCCAAAAGCGCAATGACCTGATCAACGGGGTGACGGTGGCGGATATCGCGCGGGTGGCGAAGCGCCTGCTCGACCCCTCGAAGCTCGTCGTCGTAGTCGCGGGCAACCCGACGGGCATTGAGCCAACACCGTAGTCTGACCGTCGAGCACGTAACGGCCCTCGGTTTCTGACAGCGCAAGCGGTTGGTTGAACCGCATCGTGGCTGCTATCGTCGCTCGGACAGGCAGTGTCCAGGTGTTCGAGCGATTGAACCATGTCGCCCCAGGAAACCCTCGCGTCCGCGTCGCTCACGTCGTCATCAAACGATGACAGTATCGAGCTTGGGCGGCGCGCCGCCGCCGCTCTGGCTCGGCTGAAGCAGGAATTTCGCGAAGGCCGCGGCCCGCGCTTCCTCCACATGACCCATGCGAGGGACGATCTGCCCACGCTCGAACGCGAGGCCGAGGCGTTGCGCGCGCGTTTTCGCCACCTCGTGGTGATCGGCACGGGCGGCTCGAGCCTGGGTGCGCAGGCGATCGCGGGGGCATTGGCGCCGGGCCGCGTCTCGGGCGGGTACGGATTGAGCTTCCTCGACAATGTCGACCCTGAAGCGGTCACGCGCGCGCTCGATGCGCTCGATCTCGACACCACGGGCTTCCTGGCCATCAGCAAGTCCGGCACCACCGCGGAAACGCTTGCGCTCAGCTTCGCCGTGCTCGACCGCTTGCAAAAAGGCCGGGCGACCGACCATGTGCGCTTTGTCGTCGAGCCGGGTGACAGCCCGATGCGCAGGCTCGCGGCGCGCCTCGGCGCATCGGTGCTCGACCATGACCCCAATCTCGGCGGCCGATTCTCAGTGCTGTCGCTGGTCGGGCTGTTGCCGGCGCTTTTTCTCGGGCTCGATGCGCGGGGCTTGCGCGCCGGTGCGGCAGAGGCGATGGCGCGGACGTTTGATGCCGGCGATGTGCTGCCACCTCCAGCAGAAGCCGCCGCACGCCTTGTGGCCTTGGCCGGCACACATGGCATCGGGACGCATGTGCTCATGACCTATGGCGACGCGCTCGAGCCGTTCGGGCTCTGGTGGCGCCAGCTGGTGGGCGAGTCGCTCGGCAAGGACGGCAAAGGCATCACGCCGGTCACCGCGCGCGGCACGACCGATCAACACAGCCAGCTCCAGCTTTATCTCGCGGGCCCGGCGGACAAATTCTTCACCGTGCTGAGCGCCACGGCGCCGGCCGTCGAGCCTCGATTCGGGCGCGGACTCGCCGACGCGCTCGGCGTCGCCTACCTTGGAGGGCAGAGTCTCGGCAGCCTGTTTGCCGCTGAGGCAGAGGCGACCGCGCGGAGCCTGCTGGAATACGGCCGGCCGGTGCGGCGCCTGACCCTCGACACGACCGACGCGAGAACGCTGGGCGGCCTGTTCATGCAGTTCATGCTCGAGACCGTGATTACGGCAGATCTGCTGGGCGTCAACGCGTTCGACCAGCCGGCCGTCGAGCATGGCAAGCGCCTGGTGATCGAGATGCTCGGCGGCGTAAAATCATGACCATCCGTCTCTTGCCTGAAGGCGTGGTCAATCGCATCGCCGCCGGCGAGGTGATCGAGCGGCCGGCCTCGGTCGTGAAGGAGCTGGTCGAGAACGCGCTCGATGGCGGCGCCGGGCGCATCGAGGTCGCGGTCGAGGAGGGCGGACGCACGCTCGTGCGTGTCGCCGATGACGGCATCGGTATCGCTGAGGGCGAGCTCGCGCTCGCGCTTGCGCGCCACGCCACATCGAAGCTCGCTGACGACAATGATCTGCTTGCGATCGCGACGCTCGGCTTTCGCGGCGAGGCCCTGCCCTCGATCGCCGCCGTCAGTCGGCTTGAGATCATCAGCCGCGCCGCTGGCGCGCCGAGCGCCTGGCGCATCGCGGTCGAGGCCGGTGTGGCGGGGGAGATCGCACCGGCCGCGCGCGCCAAGGGCACCGAGGTCGTGGTACGCGATCTATTCTTTGCGACACCGGCGCGGCTCAAATTTCTGAAGAGCGCGCGCGCCGAGCTGCTCGCGATCGGCGAGATGGTCGACCGACTGGCCATGAGCCACCCGAAGATCGCGTTCACGCTGTCGTCGGATGGTCGGGTGCTGCGCCGCCTCGAGCCCGATCTCGCGCCCGGCGGGCTCGCCCGGCTCGGCGCGATCATGGGCGCTGGCTTCGCGCAGAATGCGCTTGCGATCGAGGCCGAGCGCGAAGGGGTCAGGCTCAGCGGTTTCGCTGGCCTGCCGACCGAGAATCGTGCGACCGCGCAGCATCAGTATCTCTTCGTCAATGGCCGTGCGGTCAAGGATCGCCTGGTGCTCGGCGCCGTCAGGGCGGCGTACCAGGATCTCGTCGGCGGCGGACGCTATCCGATGGTCGCGCTGTTCCTGACGCTCGATCCCCACGAGGTCGACGTCAACGTGCACCCGACCAAGGCGGAGGTGCGTTTTCGTGACTCCGGCCTCGTTCGCGGGCTGATCATCGGTGCGCTCAAGAGCGCGCTCGCGGCTGCCGGCCATCGCGCCTCATCGAGCGTCGGCATGGCTGCGCTTGGCGCCTTCAGGGCGGAATCAGCGCCGACCTTGCCGCTTGCCCCGCATCGCGGCGGATCGGTCGGGGGTTATGGCAGCGCACCCACACCAATCGCGCGTGGCCTTGCCGAGGCGACTGCCGCGTTCCAGGCGCCCATGGCGAGCGCGCCCTCGGTTGCAACGGCTGAAGCGAAAACGTCGGCGCTCGACCCGCCGCTCGGCCGCGCGCGCGCGCAAGTTCATGGCACGTACATCATCGCGCAGACCGGCGATGGCCTCGTCATCGTTGACCAGCACGCCGCGCATGAGCGCATCGTGTTCGAGCGCATGAAGGCCGCGCTCGACAATGGCGGCGTGAAGCGCCAGATGCTGCTCGTGCCTGAGATCGTCGAGCTCGATCCGGCCGCGCAGGAGCGGCTCATCGAGCGCGAAGGCGAGCTCGCCGAGCTCGGCCTCGTCATCGAGCGCTTCGGTCCTGGCGCCCTCATTGTGCGCGAGGTGCCGGCGCTGATCGGCCAGAGCGAGGTCAAGAACCTGCTGCAGGATCTGGCCGACGAGCTGGCCGAGCTCGGGCATTCGGTCGCCTTGAAAGAGCGCCTCGCCGACATCTGCTCGACCATGGCGTGTCATGGCAGCGTGCGCGCCGGCCGCCGCCTTTCGCCTGAGGAGATGGACGCGCTGCTGCGCCAGATGGAATCGACACCCTATGCCGGCCAGTGCAATCACGGCCGGCCGACCTATGTAGAGCTCAAGCTCGCCGATATCGAGCGGCTGTTCGGGCGGCGATGAGATAGGGACAGTGCACCACAAAGGCACGAAGGCACAAAGAAGGCGGAACACGACTCTCGTTCATGGATCCCATTCCTGACGCCACCGAGCAATCCGCCAAACACGTCGTCGACGCTGCTTTCTGGGTTCACACGACGCTTGGGCCTGGGCTTCTCGAGTCAGTCTATGAAGCCTGCCTCACCCACGAACTTGAGACAAAGCGCATTCCCTTTGCCAGGCAGGTTTCCCTGCCGGTGCACTATGGCGGAATGACCTTGGACGCCGGCCTGCGGCTTGATCTGCTCGTTGCCGATTCGATCATCGTTGAGATCAAGGCAACTGAATCGATCCTGCCCGTGCACGAAGCACAGCTTCTCACCTATCTCAAGCTCACGCAGAACCGGCTTGGCCTGTTGATCAACTTCAATGTTCCCTTGCTAAAGAATGGCATTCGTCGGCGCGTGCTGTAGCGTCCGAGCAATCCAGTACCCTTCGTGTCTTGGTGTCTTTGTGGTTCAATTCTTCTTCTTCAACCTTAAGAACACCACGCGCGCGGCGCCATAGAGGCGCTCATCGCGCACCTCGAAGCCTGGCGGCGGATCGAACACATCGCGTGCTCCAAGCTCGAGCACGATCAGGGTTTCATCGCCAAGCCAGCCATGACTCTGCAGCGCCGCGAGCGCCGGAGGCGCCAGGTCTTCGCGATAGGGCGGGTCGAGGAAGGCGAGGTCGACGCTTGCGCGCGCCTTCGGTGGATTGAGCGCATCGGCGCGCAGAATCTCGGCCAGCGCCGGGCCGAGACCGCAGGCCCTGAGGTTGGAAGCGAGCGTCACGAGCGCGCGGCTCTCGCGCTCGATGAATGTCGCGTGCGCGGCACCGCGCGACAGCGCCTCGATGCCGATTGCGCCGGTGCCGGCGAAGGCGTCGAGCACCGTCGCGCCCTCGAGCGGTCGCGTCATCAGCTCGCTGTGCTCGATGATGTTGAAGACAGCCTGACGCGCACGATCCGAGGTCGGGCGCAGCTCTCGACCTTCGGGTGCGGCTAGCTTCCGTCCCTTAAGCCGCCCGCCGACGACGCGCATCGCCGCCCGCCTCATCGCGCGGCAGAAGCTTGCCGAGCTGCTCGCGCATCACCTTGGGCGGCACGCGCTCGATCGCGCCGCGCTCGAGCCGGCCCAGCTGGAACGGCCCATAGGCCACGCGGATCAGCCGGTTCACCTTGAAGCCCAGATGCTCGAGCACGCGGCGCACCTCGCGGTTCTTGCCCTCGGCGAGCGCGACGGTCAGCCAGGCATTGTCGCCCTTGGCCGAATCGATCGCGGCCTCCATCGGGCCATAGCGCACGCCCGCGACCGTGATGCCGCCTTTCAGCGCCGCGAGATCGGCAGGTTTCGGCTTGCCGAACACGCGCACCCGATAGCGCCTGACCCAGCCGGTCGCCGGCAGTTCAAGCGCGCGGGCGAGTGCGCCGTCATTGGTGAGCAGCAAGAGGCCCTCGGAGTTGACATCGAGCCGCCCGACCGAGACCACGCGACCGATCTCGCGTGGCAGCGTGTCGAACACGGTCTTGCGTCCCTCGGGGTCACGGTGCGTGGTGATCAGGCCGGCCGGTTTGTGATAGCGCCAGAGCGCGCTCGGCAGCTTGTCCTGGATCGCCTTGCCGTTGACGGTCAGCCTCTGCCCGGGCGCGACCTTGGTCGCCGGCGAGGTGATGACCTCGCCATCGAGCGCGACGCGGCCTTCGGCGATCAGTTTCTCTGCGTTGCGGCGCGAGGCGACACCGGCGCGGGCCAGCACCTTGGCGATGCGCTCGGGCTCGGCGCTCATGAGCGGCACGCCGCGATCAGCGCGTCGAACAGCTTCTGATCGCCCGGGTCGATCGCGAACTCGGGGTGCCACTGCACGCCAATGAAGAATTTGCGCGCGGCGTCCTCGATGCCCTCGATCACGCCATCGGGCGCGATCGCGTTGATCGCGAGCCCCGGCGCCACCGCCTTCACTGCCTGATGGTGCGCGCTGTTCACCTGCATCACCTTGCGGCCAACAATATTCGCCAGGCGCGTCGCCGCGCTCACCTCAACCGCGTGGCCCGGCTCGTTCCGTGGGTTCGGCTGCTCATGGGCGAGCGCGTTCGCCACCTCGTCCGGAATGTGCTGAATGAGCGTGCCGCCGAGCGCAACGTTCATCAACTGCTCGCCGCCGCAAATGCCGAGGCTCGGCAGATCGGCGCGATGCGCGCCCCGGCAGATCGCGAGCTCGAACGCGGTGCGCTGATCCTTGGTGATCACGGTCGCGTGGTGCTCGCTCGCGCCGAACAGCGATGGGTCGACATCGAACGCGCCGCCCGTCACCACGAGGCCATCAATGAGCGTGAGATAATGCTCGGCCAGCTCGGGCTCGTGCGGCAGCGCGACCGGCAGCCCACCGGCCGCCGCGATCGCCGAGAAATAGTTCTGGCGCAGCGCATACCAGGGAAACTTGGAATAGCCGCCCGGCGCCTCGGAATCGAGGCTGAGCCCGATCACCGGCCGGTCGCGACGCGATCTCATCATGGCCGTGACCATAGGGGCGGGGCGGGGATAATGGCAACAAGGCGTCGCGGCCGAATCGTTCGACGGTCATGCCGGCCGCTAGGTAAGCCGAAGGCCGGAGGCTTTGCGAACCTTTCGAGCCGGTATCCAGGGGCTACAAGGCGAGATGGACCCCGGCTTTCGCCGCAGTGACGGTTGGGTTGGGGGCAGTAGGCCGAGCATCGCCTTGACGGCGCAAAGCGGGTTGGGGACTGTCGCGGTCATGCACGAGACCATCCTGTCACCCATGCAGCTCGCGCTGGCCGAGGCCGAGGCCGCGGCGGCGCGCGGCGAGGTGCCGGTCGGCGCGGTGGTGGTGAGCGCCACGGGCGTGGTGCTAGCCGCCGCCGGCAACCGCACTGAGGCGGACCATGACCCAAGCGCGCACGCCGAAATGCTCGCGCTGCGCGCCGCCGCGCGGCGGCTCGGCTCGCCCCGGCTCACGGGTTGCGACCTTTACGTCACGCTCGAGCCCTGCGCCATGTGCGCGCAGGCGATCTCGTTCGCGCGTATCCGCCGGCTCTATTTCGGCGCGCGTGACCCCAAGGGCGGCGGTGTCGAGCACGGCGCGCGCGTGTTCGCGCAACCCACCTGCCACCACCGTCCGGAGGTCTATGGGGGGATGGAGGAGGGGAAAGCGGCGGAGATGTTGAGGTCGTTCTTCAAAGATCGACGTTGACCACCCTTCCCCGCGAGGGGAAGGGCCGGGGTTGGGGCGGACCTTCAAGGCGGCCGAAGGCCGCCGTGTTTCTCCCTCCCATCCAAGCCCTCCCTCCCCTCAGGGAGGGAGGGTTGGTACAGCTCTCCACCCGATATCCCTCCGGCAATATCCCTCCGGCCAATCGACCTTCGCCACCGCCGCATAGGCCGCGGTTTGCGCGGATTTCACGTCCGGCCCGCGGCCGACGATGCCGAGCACGCGGCCGCCATCCGCGATGACCGCGCCGTCCTCGCGGGCCTTGGTGCCGGCGTGGAACACGGTCACGTTGGGCACAGCGGAAGCCGCGTCGAGCCCGCGGATCACGCTGCCCCGCTTGTACGAGCCCGGATAGCCCGAAGTCGCCATCACGACGCAGAGCGCGGCCTCGGCGCGCCATTGCAGGCTCAAGTGCTTCAGCTGGCCGTCGCGCGCGGCCATCAGCGCCGGCAGCAGATCGGATTTGAGGCGCGGCAGCAGCACCTGACATTCGGGGTCGCCGAAGCGGCAGTTCACTTCGAGGAGCTTTGGCCCATCCTTGGTCACCATGATGCCGGCGAACAGCACGCCCTTGTAGCGCGCGCCTGACTCGGCCAGCGCCTCGACCAGCGGCACGGCGATCTCGCGACGGATGCGCGCCTTCAGCGTCGGGGTCGCGATCGGCGCCGGGGAGTACGCGCCCATGCCGCCGGTGTTCGGGCCCTGATCGCCGTCGAACGCGCGCTTGTGGTCCTGCGCGCCGTCGAGCTCCAGCACGGTCTCGCCGTCGACCAGTGCGAAGTAACTCAGCTCCTCGCCCTCGAGGAATTCCTCGATCACGACGACCTTGCCGGCCGAGCCGAGATCGCCGCGCAACATGCCCGCGGTCGCCGCCATCGCCTCGGCGGGCGTCGCCGCGATGATCACGCCCTTGCCGGCGGCGAGGCCATCGGCCTTGACCACGATCGGTCGGCCGCCTTGGCGGAGGCGCGCGATGAATGTCTCCGCTTCCGCCGGATCGGTGAAGCGGCCCGAAGCCGCGGTCGGGATGTTTTTCCGCGCGCACAGCTCCTTCATGAACGCCTTCGAGCCCTCGATGCGCGCGGCCGCCTCGCTCGGCCCGAAGGCCGCGATGCCGTTCTCCTCCAAACGATTCGCAATGCCGGCGCAGAGCGGCGCCTCAGGGCCGACCACCACGAATTCGATGCGCTCGTCCTTGCAGAAGGCGATCAGGCGCGCAAAGTCCATCACGTCGATCGGCACGCAAACCGCATCCTTCGCGATGCCGGCATTGCCCGGCGCGCAATAGAGCCGGTCGACCAAGGGCGACGCCGCCAATGACCACGCCAGCGCGTGCTCGCGCCCGCCCGAGCCCAGAATCAACAGCTTCATGCGCGCGATTGTCCTTCAACCTGAGTCGATCGCCCTTGTAGCACAGGGGCCCCGGCTGGCAACCTCGCGCCATGGAGTCGGGACCGCTCGAAAGCGCCGGCAATCTCGGCGTCTACACCGTGAGCGAACTCTCGAGCGCGTTGAAGCGCGCGGTCGAAGAGGGCTTCTCGTTCGTGCGGGTCAAGGGCGAAATCTCGGGCTTCAAGCGGCACAGCTCGGGCCACCTCTATTTTGCGCTGAAGGACGCCGACGCCGTGCTCGATGCGGTCGCCTGGCGTGGCCAGGCGGCGCGGCTCGGGCTCAGCCCCGAGGACGGCATGGAGGTGATCGCGAGCGGCCGTCTCACCACGTTTCCCGGCCGCTCGAAATATCAGATCGTGGTCGAGCGCCTGGAGCTCGCTGGTGTCGGCGCGCTTCTGAAGCTCTTGGAAGACCGCAAGAAGAAGCTCGCGGCCGAAGGCCTGTTCGATGCATCCAAAAAACGCCCGCTGCCCTATCTGCCGGGCGTGATCGGCGTCGTCACATCGCCGACCGGCGCCGTGATCCGCGATATCCTGCATCGCTTGGGCGAGCGCTTTCCGCGGCGCGTGCTGGTCTGGCCGGTCGCGGTGCAGGGTGAGGGCGCGGCCGAGCAGATCGCGCGCGCGATCGAGGGCTTCAACAAGCTGGCGCCCGGCGGCGCGATACCGCGGCCCGATCTCCTGATCGTCGCGCGCGGCGGGGGTAGCCTCGAGGATCTCTGGGCGTTCAACGAGGAGGTCGTGGTGCGTGCGGCGGCCGCGAGCGCGATTCCGCTGATCGCCGCGGTCGGGCACGAGACCGACACGACGCTGATCGATTTCGCCGCCGATCGCCGCGCGCCAACGCCGAGCGCCGCGGCCGAGATGGCGGTGCCGGTCAGGGCCGAGCTCCAGCGCGAGGTGCTGGCCAAGGCCGCGCGCGGCATCGGCGCGCTGAGCCGGCTGATGACGCTCCGGCGCGAGCGGATCAACGGCCTCGCGCGTGGCCTGAGCGCGGTGCCGGGTCGCATCGAGAGCGCGGGCCAGCGCCTGGATGATCGGGGCGAGCGCTTGCATGCGGCGCTCCACGCCCGGCTCCGGCGCGTCGAGACCAGGCTGGCCGCGACCCGGGTGCCCCATCCGCGCCATGTGCTGGCTGTGAAGGCGGGTCGAGCCGAGGCCGCGGCGAAGCGGCTGCGGCGGCAGAGTCCTGGGTTGGCCCTGCCCGAGCGCCGGCTCGCGCTGGCGCGGCTCGATGAACGCCTGCGTCGTGCCCTCCCGCTTGTGATCGAGCGGCGCACCGCACGGCTCGAGACCGCGGGTCGATTGCTCGAAAGCCATTCCTACAAGAGCACCTTGGCGCGCGGCTATGTCGTGGTGCGCGATGCCGCCGGCAAGCCGGTGCGCATGGCCGGTGCGCTGGAGACCGGCGCTTCGATCGCGCTCGAGTTCGCCGATGGCAGCGTTGGTGCCACCGTCGATGCGGCGCTACCTAGCGACACGCCCGCCAAGCCGCGCAAATCGAAGCCCGGCGACGGGCGCCAGGGCTCGCTGCTCTAGCTTCGCTGGATCAAACGCGCGAGCAGTTGCCGCACCGCATCGGGCTCGCGCCAAACGAGGTCAACCGAAAGCACATCGACCATCAGCCGCGCCTCAGGCGGCAGGCGCACATAGTCCTTGAGCGTCGTCACCGGCTTGTAGCCGCCATGGCGATTCGCGGCCTCGCACAGCCGCATGATCTCTTCGCCCTTGTAGCGATGATGGTCGGGGAAGGCGTGGCGCTCGACCACGAGCGCACCCGAGGCTTCGAGCGAGGCGAAGAACTTCGCCGGCCGCCCGATGCCGGCAAAGGCGACCACCGGGCGCTCGCGATAGTGCAGCGCCTCGGCGCCCGGCACCAGCTCGGCCTCGAGCAGTGTTCGGCCATAACCCGACAACTCGCGGTGCAGCCCGAGCGTGTCCGGCCCGATCAGCACGATCGCCCGGGCCCGCGCCATGCCGCGCGCGACCGGCTCACGCAACGGCCCGGCGGGAATCAGGCGCCGATTGCCGAAGCCATAGCCGCCATCGACCACCAGGAATGCGAGATCCTTTTCCAGATATGGATTCTGAAAACCGTCATCCATGACGATCAGCCTGGCGCCGGCGTCGATGGCCGCCTTGGCGCCGGCCACGCGATCGCGCGACACCCAGGTTGGTGCGGCATTGGCGAGCAACAAGGCCTCGTCGCCCACCATCGAGGCGTCGTGCCTGGCCGGATCGACGCGCAAAGGGCCGCGCGCCGTGCCGCCATAGCCGCGAGTCAGCGCGTGCGGTTGAGCGCCGAGTGTATTGGCGAGAGAGAGCAGCGCCATGACAACCGGCGTTTTGCCCGCACCACCTGCAATCAAGTTTCCGACACAGATAACGGGAACGCCGACGCGCGTGGGTGAGGCGAGCTCAGCGCGCAAGCGGCCGAGCGCGCCGTAGAGCGTGCCGAGCGGCGACAGCACGCAGGCCAGCGCATGGCCGCGTTTCCCGGGGCCCCAGAACTCAGGCGCGCGCATGGCTGGAGTGCGCGGTCTCGCGCGACGGCAGATAGGGCTCGAGAGTCTTCAAGGTTTCATCGAGTGCACCGCCGAGCGTCGCTGCGATCGCGCGGGCTGACTCCGCCGCATAGTGGCGCCGCGCCGGATCGGCGACGAACCCCTCGACGACGTGCGCCAGCTCGTCGCCATCGCGCACGGTGATGAGTGCGCTGCCACGCGTGAGTGCCGCCGCGGCGTCGAAGGAATTGGTTACATCAGGGCCGGTGATCAATGCGCAATCGAGGCGCGCCGGCTCGATCAGATTGTGCCCACCGACCGGCGTGAGCGAGCCACCGACAAAGACGATCGGCGCGAGCGCATAGAAGAGGCCGAGCTCGCCCAACGTATCCGCGAGGTAGACCCGCGTGTTCGCCTCGATCGTCTCACCCTTGCTTCGGCGCGCGAGAGGCAGCCCGGCACCGTCAGCAAGCGCCGCAATGGTGTCGGCGCGCTTTGGATGACGCGGCACGATGATCAGCAGCGCCGTTGGCCAACGCTGGAGTGCATGACGATGAGCCCTGAGCGCCGCCTCTTCCTCGCCGTTGTGGGTGCTGGCGGCAAGCCATAGCGGTCGCTCGCCGATCGTCGCGCGCAGATCGGCGAGTGCGCGCTCGTCATGCCTGAGGACGGGCGCGTCATATTTGAGGTTGCCGACATGGCGGGCCTGACCGGCGCCGAGCGTGCGAAAGCGCGCCGCATCGTCCTCGCTCTGAGCCAGGATCGCGCGAAAACTGGCGAGCATCGGGCCGATCAGTCGCGGCATGGACTGCCATCGAGATGCCGACCGGGCGGAGAGCCGTGCGTTCAGCATCACCATCGGAACGTTGCGCGCTGCGGTTTCGAGCACGAGGTTGGGCCACAGCTCGGACTCGACCCAGAGCGCGAGGGTGGGCTGCCAGCGCGCGAGAAAGCGACGCACGGCGGAAAGCCGATCGACCGGAACATATTGGTGGAGCGCGTCGCGCGGCAGGCGCTCTGCCAGCAATTGCGCGGAGGTCACGGTACCGCTGGTCACAAGCACACCGAGTGCCGGCCGCTCGCGCCGGAGCGCGTCGATGAGCGGGAGTACCGCGAGCGATTCCCCAACGCTCGCAGCATGCAGCCAGACAAGCGGGCCCGCCGGTCGCGCTTTGGAGGCGAAGCCCCAGCGCTCGGCAATGCGTGCGCCGTCCTCCTTGTCGCGGCGGCGGCGGCGCGCGAGGAGCAGGTGGATCGCGGGTCCAGCCAGCGTGGTGGCGCATCGATAGAGCGCGGGGGTAATGAGGCGCCCGATCACCGCGTCGCTCGCGGCGGCTCAGTCGCCGGCGCCGGCTCGATCGGCTCGCGGCCGACACGCTGATCGGCTTCAGCCGTCAGCGCATTCATGCGCCTCTCGAATTCAAGACGCGCCGATTCCAACGCGAAGTTGTCTGAGTCCCGCGCCACGTAGAACGGCTCGCCAATCAGAACGACGCCGCGGGTGAACGGCAGAGCGAGCACAAAACGATCCCAGGTGTTGAGCACGAGGCAGCGCGACGCGGCAAACGTGGCGGGCACCAACGGCGCACCCGACAGCGCGGCGAGCGTGATGATGCCGGGCTGCAGCCGCATGCGCGGCCCGCGCGGGCCGTCCGGTGTCACCGAGCAATGCACACCCTCTTCGATCGAGCGGATGAGGCCGAGAAGCGCGCCGTGGCCGCCCCGCGTGGTCGAGCCGGTGATGGTCTCCAACTTGAAGTGTGCGATCGCACGGGAGATGAGCTGGCCGTCGCGATGGCCCGAGATCAGCACACGCATCGGAAGCGGCCTGCCCGGCGCCCGACACAGCCAGATATGCGACATCACCATCATGCGACTGTGCCAGTATGCGCCGACATAGGCCTGCTTCGCGGCGTGCAACGGCTCGATGTGTTCGATGCCCTCGATGTGCCAGCGCGAGGTGTAGTAGACGAGTCGGATGTAGTTCGCTACGAGCCAAGCCATCGAACGTTGCGCCGATGCGCTCTTGCCGATCCGCTTGACCACTTGCCGCAGCCGCATGGTCAGGCCCCGGCGGCCTCGGCGCGAAGCCCGACCTGGCCCCCCGGCTCGAGCGCGCGCTGAGCGGCGCATAGCCGTGCGTAGACACCACCGCGTGCGAGCAATTGATGATGGCTTCCCGACTCCACCAGCCGGCCACCTTCGATCACGTGGATCACGTCGGCATCTTGAATGGTTGAAAGCCGATGGGCGATCGCCAACACTGTACGCCCCTTCATCAGCGCCTTTAGGGCGACCTGAACCTGACGCTCGGTCTCGTTGTCGAGCGCCGACGTCGCTTCATCGAGCAGAAGGATCGGCGCGTTCTTAAGCATGGCGCGCGCAATCAACAGGCGCTGGCGCTGGCCACCCGAGAGCTTTACGCCGTGCTCACCGATGACGGTGTCATAGCCTTGCGGCAAACCCGCGATGAACTCGTGCGCGCCGGCGCCGCGCGCCGCCGTCTCGATCTCATCGGTGCCCGCCTCAAGCCGGCCATAGGCGATGTTGGCACGCACCGTATCGTCGAACAGCACCGCCTCCTGACTCACCAGCGCGATCTGGCGACGCAGGCTCTCGAGAGTTGCCGCGCGCACGTCTACGCCGTCGATGAACACAGCGCCCTGATCGACGTCGTAGAAGCGGGGAATGAGATTCAGGACTGTCGTCTTGCCGGCGCCGGAGGGTCCCACCAGCGCTGCGGTCCGGCCTGCCGTGACCTCGAGCGAAACATGGCTGAGCGCCGGCTTGTCCGTGCCATAGGCGAAGGACACGTCGGCAAAGCGGATGGATCCGCCCTTCGGTTGCAGGGCGATTGCGCCGGAACGATTTCTGATTGCCGGC
>VGET01000063.1 GCA_016869195.1 Alphaproteobacteria bacterium
GTGAAGGTCACCAACACGAGTGACCGGCCGGTGCAGGTGGGCAGCCACTTCCATTTCTTCGAGGTCAACAAGCATCTCGACTTCGCGCGCGAGGCAGCCTTCGGCATGCACCTCGACATTCCTGCGGGCACCGCGGTCCGCTTCGAGCCTGGCGACACCAAGGAGGTCGCGCTCGTCGCCTTCGGCGGCAAGAGCGAGATCTTCGGGTTGAACAGCCTCACCGACGGCCCGACCAAGGGCAAGGCGGCCAAAGACGCGGCCATCAAGCGCGCACGCAAGGCGGGCTTCAAGGGGGCATGAGATGGTGAAGATCACGCGCCAGCATTATGCCGCGCTCTATGGCCCGACCAAGGGCGATGCCGTGCGCCTGGGCGACACTGACCTGCTCGCCGAGATCGAGCATGACTACGCCGTGCCGGGTGATGAGTGCCTGCACGGCGGCGGCAAGACCCTGCGCGACGGCGCCGGCCTCGTCACCGGCCTCACGTCCAAGCAGGGCGCGCTCGACATGCTGGTATCGAACGTCGTCGTGATCGACCCGGTGGCCGGTATCGTCAAGGGCGACATCGGCATCAAGGACGGCAAGGTGGTCGGCATCGGCAAGGCCGGCAATCCGGCGATCATGGATGGCGTCGATCCGAAGCTCCTGGTCGGAACTTCCACCACCGTGCGCGACGCCGAGGGGCTGATCGCGACGCCGGGCGGGCTCGACTGCCATGTGCACTTCGATTCCGCGCAGCTCTGCGAGCACGCGCTGGCGTCGGGCATCACCACCATGCTCGGCGGCTCGCTCGGGCCGATCACGGTCGGCATCGATTCCGGCGGTCCGTTCAATGTCGGCAAGATGCTGCAGGCGGCCGAGCAATGGCCGATTAACTTCGGCTTTCTCGGACGCGGCAATTCGGCCAAGCCCGCGTCGATCGTCGAGCAGGCCGAGACCGGCTGCTGCGGCATGAAGATCCATGAGGATTGGGGCTCGATGCCGGCGACGATCGACACCTGTTTGTCGGTCGCCGACGAGATGGATTTCCAGGTCCAGCTCCACACCGACACGTTGAATGAGTCGGGCTTCCTCGAGGAGACGCTGGCCGCGATCAAGGGCCGCACGATCCACATGTATCACGCGGAGGGCGCGGGCGGCGGCCATGCGCCGGATATCATCCGCGTCTCGGGCGAGGCCAATTGCCTGCCGTCTTCGACCAACCCCACCAATCCCTACACCGTGAACACGTTCGATGAGCATTTGGACATGATCATGGTGTGCCACCATTTGAATCCGGCGGTGCCGGAGGACGTGGCCTTCGCCGAGAGCCGCATCCGCGCCGAGACCATCGCGGCGGAGGACGTGCTGCACGACCTCGGTGCGATCTCCATGCTGGGCTCGGACTCTCAGGGCATGGGCCGCATCAACGAGGTGATCTGCCGCACCTGGCAGCTCGCCTCCAAGATGAAGGGCGTGCGCGGGCGCTTCGAGAGCGAGACCACCAAGCGCGGCGACAATGAGCGCATCAAGCGCTACGTCGCGAAGTACACCCTGAACCCCGCGATCTCCTTCGGCATCGACCGCTATATCGGCTCGCTCGAGCCCGGCAAGCTGGCCGACATCGTGCTCTGGCGCCCGGCCTTCTTCGGCATCAAGCCGGAGCTCGTCATCAAGGGCGGCTTCATCGTGTCGTCCGCGATGGGCGATTCGGCCGCCTCGCTGATGACCTGCGAGCCGCTCCTGATGCGCCCGCAATGGGGCGCGTTCGGCTCGGCGAAGAAGCATCTCAGCGTCTCGTTCGTGGCGCAGGCCGCGATCGACAAGGGCCTGCAGAAGAAGCTCGGGCTGACCAAGGCGCTCGTGCCGGTGAAAGGCACGCGCAAGCTCAGGAAAAAGCACATGCTGCACAACACCGCGTGCCCGAAGATCACCGTGAACCCGGAGACGTTCGAGGTGTTCGTCGATGGCGAGCTCGCGACCTGCCCGCCGGCCAAGACCCTGCCGCTGACCCAGCGGTACATGCTCCGATGAGCCGCGCGCTTGCCTTGGTCATCGCCATTGCGCTCCTCATTGCGAGCGCAACGACGGCACTTGCGAGCGACTTTCGCGGCAGCGAATGGGGTGCCACGCAAGAGGCGGTGAAGGCGAAGGAGAAGCTCGCGCTCGCGTCGGCCGATGATAACGAGCTGGTCTATGACGTCGTAATCGGCAAGATGGCAGGCGAGGTGCGTTACAAGTTTGGACCGAAGGGCTTTTATGAGGCGCTGATTCTCTCCAAGCAGCCGCACGAGAATGCGATGGACTATATCGGCGACTATGTGCGGCTCCATGAGATCGTGACGCGCGCGCATGGCAACCCGATCATCGATGAGACGCGTTTCTCGGATGAATCGAAGCGGAGCGATCCCGATGCCTGGCCGGACGCGCTGAAGTCCGGCGTCATGGTGATGGAAGCGAAGTGGATCAAGCCGCGCACGACCGTGACGCTTCGGCTCGGCGGCGTGGGCGGGGTGATCGCGCTCAGCGCCGATTTCGTGAGCGCGACAATCAAGGAAGGAAGCGAGTGATGGCGGGAATGGCGGCGCGACCGATCGAATTGATGCCGGTGCCGGCGAAACGCGTCGGACCGGCGCGCATCGGCATTGGCGGGCCGGTCGGCTCCGGCAAGACCGCGCTGATCGAGGCCCTGGTGCCGCGCCTCGTCAAGGCCGGCTACGACATTGCGGTCGTGACCAACGATATCGCGACGCGCGAGGACGCCGAGCGGCTCCAACATGGCGGGCTGATCGCGCCCGAGCGCGTGATTGGGGTCGAGACCGGGGCCTGCCCGCACACCGTGATCCGCGAAGACCCGACGCTCAATCTCGAGGCGGTCGATCTCCTGGAGCGGCGCTTCCCGAAGCTCGATCTGGTGATCGTGGAATCGGGCGGCGACAATCTGGCCTCGACCTTCTCGCTCGATCTCGTCGACTACTGGCTCTTCGTGATCGATGTCGCGGGCGGCGGCGACATTCCGCGGAAGAAGGGGCCGGGCGTTCTCAACTGCGATCTGTTGGTCGTGAACAAGACCGACCTCGCGCCCCATGTTCGGGTTGACCTCGAGGGCGTCAAGCGCGATGTAGCGAAAGCGCGCGGCGCCAAGCCGGCGCTCTTTACGAACTGCCTCAGCGGCGAAGGCGTTGATTCCGTCATCGCCGAGCTTCGCCGCAGCGTGCTGCTCGATGCGTGAGGCTCGTTCCGTTTCGCTTGTCTTGATCGTCATCCCCCGGCTCGACCGGGGGATCCAGAGCCACGGGCGCGGTCCGTGCGGTTGCTCTGGATGGCCCGCCTGCGCGGGGCATGACGACTAGGGTTAGAAGAGGCATGGTTTCCGCCATGAACTCCGTTGCCCGTTGGTCAACGCGTGAGTGCCATTGCTGCATAGGTTGATCCGGCGTTAATAGGCCATGTCGAATTCACCCCCCACCCTAACCCTCCCCCACAAGGGGGGGAGGGAACAGGACATCGGACGACGCGCTCTCTTTTTCTCCCTCCCCCTCGATGGGGGAGGGCGGGGGTGAGATGGGTCAGGCCAAGGCCGCGTTGAGCCCACGCCAAGGCCGCGTCGCGCTGCAGTTCGAGGCGCGCGAGGGCGAGCGCACACACCTCGCGCGCAATTTCGCGTCCTATCCGTTTCACGTCACCCGCCCGCTCTATTTCGATGCGGGCTGGCTGGAGCTGCCGACCGTCGTGCTGCAATCGGCCGCGGGCGGCCTGTTTCAGGGTGATCGCCTGAGTGTCGAGATCGGCGTGGGCGAGGGCGCGGCGGCGCAGGTGACGACGCAGTCGGCAACCAAGGTGCATTCGATGGAGCGCGACCGCGCGGTGCAGGAGACGCGCCTCATGGTCGGCGCCGGCGGGCACCTCGAATTGATCGCGGACGCGACCATCCTGTTCCCGGCGAGCCATGTCGAAACCGCGACGACGCTTTCGCTCGCGGAAGGTGCGAGCGCAATCCTGGCCGAAGCATTTCTCTGGCACGACCCCAAGGGCGGCGCGGCGCCGACCTTCTCGCTCATGGCCTCGACCGTCGAGGCCCGCCGGCCCGATGGCCGGCTGCTCGCGCGCGACCGCTATCGCATCGCGACCCCGGCGGATGACGAGGCCACGCGCGCCGAGTGGCAGGCGATGAAGGCGCAAGGCTCGCTCTACGCGTTCGGCATCGCGCGCGATGGCGCGTCATTGGTCGAGGGCCTGCGTGCCGCGCTCGCCGAGGTCGGCGGTGCCTATCTCGGCGTCTCCGCCTTGCCGAACGAGGCAGGTGCGTTGGTGCGCGTGCTCGCGCCCGATGGCAACATCGTGCGCGGCGTTCAGGCCACCGCCTGGCGCGCGGCGCGCCGGCTCCTCACCGGCCACGACGCGCTCATCACCTGGCGGAAGTAATCATCGTCATTCCACGGCGGCGTCCGCGTCGACCGTGGAATCCACCGTTCCGCGCACGCGGAGCCTTGGATTCTCCGGTCGCGCCGTGGACGCGCCGGAGAATGACGGGAAGAGAAGCGACAGGACGCCCCGCTACTCCGCCATCTGCGGGCCGGTCGCGTTGAGGTCGCGCATGTCGGTCTTGAGATGGATAAGGGCGGGGCCGTCCTTGTGCGCGAGCGCGGCCTCGAGCGCGGGCAGGAAGCCTGCGGTGTCGCTCACCGTCCAGGCGGCCGCGCCATAGGCGCGCGCGAGGGCGGCGAAGTCCGGGCTGTTCATCACCGTGCCATACAAACCGTCGCGCCCGGCGCGGCGATATTGGTGCGTGGCGATCGAGCCATACATGCCGTTGTCGCAGACGATCACCTTGATCGGCAGCTTCTGCTGCACCGCGGTGACGATCTCCTGGCCGGTCATCAGGAACCCGCCATCGCCCATGACCGCGACGACGGTCTTGTTCGGCCGCGCGAGCTGCGCGCCGAGCGCGCCCGGCATGCCATAGCCCATGGAGCCGAGGCAGGCGGCCAATTGCGCGCTCGGTGCCGCATAGGGATAGTGGCGATGGAACCAGCTCGCGAACGCGCCCGAGTCATTGACGATGCTTGAATCCTTCGGCAGGCGCTTGCCAAGCTGGATCACGATCTGGGCCATGTCGACTGCGCCTTTGGTCTTGGCCTTGGGGTCGTGCCCCGGCGCCGCGAAGCGCACCTGCTCCGCGCGAAATTTGTCGCGCCACGACTTGCGCTCGGCCGGCACCGAGAACCCTTGGAGGCGCCGGGTCAAGGCTTCGAGCGTCGGCTTGGCATCGGCCTCGATCGCCACCGTCGGGCTGGTCTCGTGGAACGCCGCGCGGTCGGGAAAGATGTGGATCACGCCCTGATCGGGGCGCAGCAACTCGAAATCCTGGATCGTGCAGCCATCGGGCCGCGCGCCCACGATGATCGCGAGGTCGACGTCCTTCCAATATTCCTTTTGGAAGGGCGCGAGCACGAGGCCGAAATTGCCTAGATTGGCGGCGTGATCCGCCGGGATCACGTCCTGCCGGCGAAACGCGCTGCCGACGCCGGCGCCGCTCGCCTCCGCGAACGTGGCGAGCGCGTCATGCGCTTTTTCGAAGCCGATCATCTCGCCCGCGATCACGAACGGGTGCTTCGCGCGCCGGATCATCTCGGCCGCGGCATCGAGCGCAGGCTCTGTGGGGAGGCGCGGCGTGCGCGGCACGAAGGCGGGGATGGTTTCATCGCGCGTGTCGCCCTCGGTCACGTCCTCGGGCAGCACGACCGCGACCGGGCCGGGCCGACGGTCGAGCGCGGTCGCCAACGCATCGGCCGTGGCCGCGGCGCAATCCTCTGGGCGCATCACCTCGATCACCTTCTTGGTGAGCGGGCCGAAGGCCTTCGGGTAGTCGATCTCCTGAAACGCCTCGCGGCCCATCTCGCGCGTCGGCACATGCCCGATGAAGAGCACGAGCGGCGTCGAATCCTGTTTCGCGGTGTGGAGCCCGATCGAGGCGTTGGTGGCGCCGGGACCGCGCGTGACAAAGGCGATGCCGGGCTTGCCGGTCACCTTGGCGCCCGCCTCGGCCGCGAACGCCGCGCCCGATTCGTGCCGGCAGAGCACGAGCCTGATCCGGTTGCGGTTGACGCGCAGCGCCTCGAGAATCGTGAGATAGCTCTCGCCCGGCACGCAATAGGTCGTCTCGATGCCGTGCGCGATCAGGGTGGAAACCAGGGCTTCGCCGCCGTTCATGGGTGAGCCTTAAGGGTGGGAGCGGGAGGCCGCGGCGGGGCGGGGCGCGGCGGCGCATTTAGACACCGCCTCGGCCATCCTGCCAAGCCCAACATTCGTGGCGCCGCGATCAGAAAGTCCGACGACTGTAGCGTGGCGCTCGTGCAAGCACGCGACGTGAATCACCCCGACACAACGTTCTCACCCCCACCCCAACCCTCCCCCATCGAGCGCCGCGCGCTCGCGGAGCGCGACGAGGGGGAGGGGGTATGACATTCGGGCGCTCACCTTTTGGTGTCCTCCCCCCTTGTGGGGGAGGGACAGGGTGGGGGTCGAGGATGATCAACGATGCCAATCGCATTTCGAGTCGAATTCAGTCCGCAATGAATTAGAGTTCGGTCCGAAGCGCGCGCGGGGCGCGCGTCAGGGCAATCAGGAGGGAGCGAGCTCATGGCGAAGAAAAAGGCGGTGGTGGTCGGCGGCCTCGGCATCATCGGACGCAGCATCATGGAGGCGATGGAGAAGGAGGGCGGCTGGGACATCGTCGCGCTCTCGCGCCGCAAGCCCTGGTTCAAGACCTCGGCCAAGTTCATCTCCGTTGACCTGCTGGACCCCGAGGACGCCAAGGACAAGCTCAAGGGCCTGACCGACACGACGCACATCTTCTTCTGCGCGCTCTCGGGCGGCGTCGAGGCCGAGAATGTCGCGGGCAACCTCGCGCTGGTCGAGAACTCGATCGGCGTGATCGCGCCGATCGCGAAGGGGCTGCGCCGCGTGATCCTGACCCAGGGCGGCAAATTCTATGGCTGCCATCTCGGGCCGCACCGCACACCGGCGAAGGAGAGTGACCCGCGCCATCTGCCGCCGAACTTCTATTACGACCAGCAGGATTTCATCGCGAAGGCGCAGAAGGGCCAGAAGTGGGACTATATCTGCGTACGGCCCGAGGCCGTGGTCGGCTACGCGGTCGGCATTCCGCTCAACACCGCGTCGATCGTCGCGCACTACGCGATCATCTGCCGCGAGATGGGCGTGCCGCTGCACTTCCCTGGGCCCGAGCAGGCCTTCAAGATCTACAACAAGTTCACCGACGCGCGCATCCTCGGGCGCTTCCAGACCTGGGTCGCCGAGCATGAGAAGGCGTCGAACGAGGCCTTCAACATCACGAATGAGTCGGGCTTCCGCTGGTGCAACATCTGGCCGTGGTTCGCCGATTATTTCGGCGTGAAGATGGGCCAGGTGATGCCATTCAACATGATGACCATGGTGGGCGACAAGGGCCCGCAATGGGAGAAGATCGTCAAGCGCCACAACCTGAAGCACAACGAGTTTGACCTGATCTCGTGGGGCTTCGGCAATTGGAACTTTGGCCGCACCTGGGACACCATCCTCGAAGACACCAAGCGCTTCCAGCACGGCTTCTACGAGGTGATCGACATGCAGCAATCGTTCAAGGACGCCTTCGACATGATGCGCAAGGAAAAGGTGATTCCCTGAGCGCGCGCTCCAGCCGACGCACCTGATGCCATTCCCTCTCCGCCCCTAGGGGCGGAGAGGGCAAGGGTGAGGCGGGGGGAAGCAGCGCGCTGCCGGCCCCTTCGCCCCTCCCCAAAAAGGGGGTGGCAGGCCGGGCTGGCCGGCCCCTATAGAATCGGCTTTAATCATGAGACACGGACCGGAACACAAGGGGGAACGCTGATGGTCGATCGCAGGATTCTGGCGGCGGGCGCCGCCGCGCTGACGGCGCTGGTGGCGACCGGGGCGAGCGCGCATCCGGGGCATGGCGTCGAGGCCAGTATCGCCTCGGGCTTCGTCCATCCCTTCGGCGGGATCGACCATATTCTGGCGATGATCGGCGTCGGCCTCTGGGGCGCGCAGATCGGCGGTCGGGCGCTCTGGCAGCTGCCGCTCGCGTTTGTGGCGGCGCTCCTCGTCGGCGCGCTGGTGGGCCTCGGCGGCGCCGGCCTGCCCGCGATGGAAATCGGCATCGCCGGCTCGGTCGCGGTGCTCGGCCTCGCCGTGTTGTTCGGCGCCAAGGTGCCGGCCTGGGTCGGCTTCGGGGTCGCCGCGCTGTTTGGCCTGTTCCATGGTCAGGCCCATGGCGTCGAGATGCCGGTGGCGGGCTCGGCCGCGAGCTACATCATCGGCATGGTCGCGGCGACACTCGTGCTGCACGCGGTCGGCGCCACGCTCGGCCTTGCCGCGCGGCGGAGCGAGCTTCGCCTCGTGCTCCGCTTCGGTGGTGCGGCGATCGCGGTGGTCGGCGGGCTGATGCTGGCCGGCGTCGCGTAAGACTCGAGAGCGTCTCTTCTTTGCTCAAGGGGCGCCCTAGCCGGCGCCCCTTCGTTTTGCGGCTAACGAGGACACGTTTAAGTCGTCATTCCGGGCGTGCCTGCTTCCATCGGCGGCGCTCAGATCGCGGTGCGGCACACCGGTCTGGACCGCCGCAGATGGGTAAGGGTGCGAGCCGACGATCGAAGATCGTCGCACGCGAGCCTTGCGACCCGGAATCAAGGGCCGACAGGTTTCTCGATGAACCGTGGATCCCGGATTGACGGTCTCGCCGAGCTCGACCGTCCTCCGGGATGACATCAGAGTGGTTCTCCCTCGCGCTAAGGCCACACAGGCGTGGTTGCCGTCATGGCGGTGGCGCTGAGGAAATCGAAATCCGCGCCCTGATGCGCCTGCTGAACATGCTCGAGGTAGAGCCGCAAATAGCCGCGCTCGGCGCCCTCATGGGCCGCCGGTGGGCGCCAGGCCTCGCGCCGGCGCCCGAGCTCGTCCGCCTCTACCAGAAGATCGATGCGCCTCGCCTCGACGTCGAGCCGGATGCGATCATTGGTCTTGACCAGCGCGAGCGGGCCGCCGGAAGCCGCTTCCGGCGAGATATGCAGCACGACGGTGCCGAATGCCGTGCCGCTCATGCGCGCATCGGAAATTCGCACCATGTCCTTGACACCATCGCGCGCGAGCCGCTTAGGAATCGGCAAATAGCCGGCCTCGGGCATGCCGGGCGCGCCCTTCGGCCCGGCGTTCTGCAGCACCAGCACATCATCCGGCGTGATGTTGAGCGAATCATCGTCGAGCCGCGCCACGATGTCATCGAGCGAGTTGAACACGACCGCGCGGCCCTCGTGCTTCAAGAGCCGGGGCGTCGCGGCCGATTGCTTGATGATCGCGCCGTCCGGCGCGAGCGAGCCTCGGAGCACCGCAAGTCCGCCCTCGGCATAGATCGGGTTCGAGCGCGGGCGCACGATGTCCTGCTTGAAGGGCGGGCGCCCCGCCTCGATCTCCTCGCCCAAGGTGCGGCCGGTGACGGTGAGGCAATCGAGGTGCAGCAGCGGTTTCAGCTCGCGCAGCACGGGCAGGAGGCCGCCGGCGCGATAAAGGTCTTCCATGTAATGGAGGCCGTTCGGCTTGAGGTCGACCAGCACCGGCGTCTCGCGGCTCATGCGGTCGAACGCCTCGAAATCGAGCGCGATGCCGCGGCGCCTCGCCATCGCGGTCAGGTGCACGATGCCGTTGGTCGAGCCGCCGATCGCGAGCAGCACGCGGAGCGCGTTGGTGAACGCCTTCGGCGTCATGATCTTCGAAGGGGTGAGCTCCTCCTTGGCGAGCGCGACCGCGCGCACGCCGCTCTCCTGCGCGTGGCGCATGCGGTCGGAATAGACCGCGGGAATCGCGGCGCCCCCGGGGAGCATCATGCCGAGCGCC
The DNA here is from genome assembly GCA_016869195.1 of Alphaproteobacteria bacterium. Lineage (GTDB taxonomy): Bacteria > Pseudomonadota > Alphaproteobacteria > UBA828 > UBA828 > SHWC01. Next base: position 9,887 of record VGET01000063.1, read on the forward strand.
TCGGTGACGCAGGCCATGGTGGAGGCCGTGCCCATCACCATGCAGGTGCCCGCGGTCGGGCACAGATTGCCGGAGATCGTGTCGATCTCGGCCGCATCGATGCGCCCGCCGCGATGCTCCGACCAGAAGCGCCGGCAATCGGTGCAGGCGCCGAGCCGCTCGCCGCGATAGGAGCCGGTCATCATCGGCCCGGTCACCACCATGATCGCCGGGATGTCGGCGCTCGCCACCGCCATCAATTGCGCCGGGACAATCTTGTCGCAGCCGCCGATGAGCACCACGACGTCGATCGGCTGGCGCCGTACCATCTCCTCCGTGTCCATCGAAAGCAGATTGCGCAGCAGCATCGAGGATGGGGTGAGGAACGGCTCGCCGAGCGAGATGGTCGGAAACTCGAGCGGCAGGCCGCCGGCCGCGACCACGCCGCGCTTCACCGCCTGCACAAGTTGCGGCGCCGTGCCCTGGCAGGAGACCAGATCACTGAAGGTGTTGGCGATGCCGATGACCGGGCGGCCGAGCTCCTCGTCGGTGTAGCCCATCGACTTGGCGAACGCCTTGCGCAGATAGAACGAGAAACCGGGATCGCCATAGGCCGTGAGCCGCCCCTTGAAGCCGCGTTGCTTGGTCATCGAAAGCCCCACCTTGCCGGATCGGAAAATGCCGCGCGATCATGGGGCCGTCGTCCCCCATCCACAAGGGCGCGGGCAAGGATGAACGAGACTCAATTTCGCGAGCTTCGCACCGCCCGGCTGATCGGCCGGCCGGTCGCGCCGGCGGACTTCGCGGCGCTCCGCCGGCTGCACGCCGACCCCGCCGTCATGCGCACGCTCTCGGCCGATGGCCGCATCGTGCCCGAGGCCCACACGCTGAGCCTCATCGAGCGCTTCGTTGCGCACTGGCGCGAGCACGGCGATGGCGTGTGGCTGTTCCGCGCGGCCGATGACGAGCGATTCATCGGCTATGCCGGGCTGCTCCGCCGCGTGCTCGATGGCGCGCCCGAGTGCGAGCTCCTCTATGCGGTTTCAAGCGCCGAATGGCGCCAAGGCCATGCGACCGAGATGGCACGCGCGGTCGTGTTCTACGCGTTTGGTGAGCGGCGTGAACCGAGCCTGGTCGCGCTCGTGCTGCCCGAGAACATCGGCTCGCGCCGGGTGATCGAGACGCTCGGATTTGCGCTCGAGAAGATTGTCACGCACGCCGGCCTGCCGCATCTGTTCACGCGATTGAGAGCGGCGGCGCGAGAGATGGAAGGCGCCACAAAGAGATGAAGGCACAGAGGAAGGCGAGCGAGCACCATCGTGCCTTGGTGCCTTTGTGATGATTCACTCCCCCGTCATTCTCCGGCGCGCCAAGGGCGCGGCCGGAGAATCCATGGCTCAGTGTACGCGGAGACGTGGATACCGGGTCGCAAGCCTCGCCGCCAAACACCTTCGGTGTCCGGGCTCGGCTAGCGCCCGGTATGACGAGGTGGGATAGGCGGCGCCAGCTCCTCAATTGTCATCCCGGCCGCGTCTGCATCCATCGGCGGCGGTCCAGACCGATGTGTCGCACAATGATCTGAGCGCCGCTGATGGCAAAGAGGCGAGCCGGGATCAATCGGTCAGCGCGTGCTGTGTGACATGAGATGCGCCGAGCGTGGATTCCCCCGCCTCTCCCTTGCCCTCTCCGCCCCCAGGGGCGGAGAGGGAACAGCTGGGCACATGCGGCCAAGCTCGGACTCCTTATATCTCCCACTCGATATTGCCGCAGACGCCGAGGTTCTGGCCCGAGATGTGGCGCCCGGCGTGCGAGGCGAGGAAGACGCAGGTGTCGCCGATCTCGTTCGGATCGATCCAGGTGCGCATCGAGATGTAACCGAGGAACTGCGCCTCGGCCTCCTCGAAGGTCATGCCGCGTTCCTCGCCGAAGCGCTTGACGAGTCCGCGCCCGCGCGCATTGTCGATCGCGCCGGGCAGGATCGAGTTGACGCGGATGTTGGCGGGGCCCAGCTCGCGCGCCAGCGTATAGGTGAGCCCGAGCACGCCGACCTTCGATGCGACATAGGGCGAGCGGTTGGGCAGGCCGACGCGCGCCGAGCCGGTCGAGATGTTGATGATGCAGCCGGAGCTCTGCGCCTTCATCGCCGGCACGACCTGCTTGATGCAGTAGAACATGCCGTTGAGATTGACCGCGATGCAGCGATCCCACTCGTCATAGCTCAAGGTTTCGACAGGCCCGCGCGGGCCGCCCACGCCGGCATTGTTGACCAGCACGTCGATGCCGCCCAATGCCGTAAGCGCGTCCCTGAACAGGCGCTCGACCTCGCTCGGCTTCGCAACATCGGCGAGCGTGCCCTTGAGCGTCGGGTTGGCGGCGAGCGCCTCGTCCAGCATCGATTGCTGGATGTCGCAGATATAGACGCGTGCGCCGGCCGCGATGAAGCGCTCCGCGGTCGCGCGCCCGATGCCCGATCCACCCGCCGTGACCACCACGCGGGCGCCGTCACAGGATATCGCCATGCTCAGCCTACCTTGGTCTTCATGGACTCGAAATGCGTCATGAGCGCAGCGAGCTGGCGGTCGCGCCAGGCCTGTCGCGCCACCACCTGATCGATCGGCGTCGTCTTTTCCAACTCGCCCGCGATCTCATCGACGAGCGCGGGCCCAAGCGGGTTCGGCGTCAGCACCAGCTCCTGCATCAGCGAGCGAATGGTCTCGCCGAACTTAGTGTAATAGTCGCGCAGGCCCCCATTGGCGTTCAGGTGGCCGGCCTCGAACAGGCCCATGATCGCCCAGCGCCGGCCGAGGCCGAACTTCATGATGTTGTCGACGTCGGTGGCCGAGATGTAGCCCTGCTCGATCAGATGCAGCGCCTCGTTCACGATCGCGAACTGCAGGCGGTTGAGCGCGAAGCCGAAGATCTCCTTGTTGATGCGCACCGGCACCTGCCCGACGCTTGTCAGGAACGCGGCCGCGCGCTCATAGGTCGCGGGCGCGGTCGAGGGGCTCATGATCAGCTCGGTCACCGGCAAAAGGTGCGGCGGGTTGATCGGGTGCGCGCCGATGCAGCGCCGGCTGCCGGCGAGGTTTTCCATGAACTGCGAAACGGGGATTGAGGAGACCGAGGAGGCGAGGATCGCACCCTCGGGCGCGGCGCGATCGAGCGCCTGGAACACGCGGCGCTTCAGCTCGAGATCCTCATAGACGCATTCCTGCACATAGTCGGCGTTCTTCACCGCGGCCTCGAGGCTCGGCGCGACCTTGATGCGCGCGAGCACGGCCTCGACCTCGTCATCAAAGAGGCCAAGCGCCTTCTGATCGGCCAGCAGCCCGCGCATCAGGGCGAGCGCGGCCGGTGGCGCGTCCGCGTTCTGATCGAAGAGCCGCACCTCATGGCCGGCGCGGGCGAACATCATGGCCCAGGCGCGGCCGATATTGCCGGCGCCGATGCAGGCGGTGATGAGCTTCTTGGTCATGTGTCCTCCATGCGGTGCGCGTCAACCCGAGGTGACGAGGCGTGGGCGCAATCGGCCCGGCAGGGGCAGCTCGCGCCCCGCCATCAGGCCCGCGGGGCGGAAGATCAGGATCACGATCATGATGATCGCGACGCCGAGCTCGCGGAGGCCCGGCGGCACCTGGATCTGAACGCTGCCGATGGCAAAGCCGACCTCGAGCTGGCGCAACAGCTCGAACATGAGCGAGATCGCAGCCGTCCCGACGACCGCGCCCGCGAGACTCCCGGTGCCGCCGACCACCAGCATCGCGATCGTGATGAAGGTGATGCCGAGATAAAACTGCATCACATTGAGCGAGCCGAGGAAGTGTGCCTGCAACACGCCGCCAAGCGCGACCAGCATGGCGCTCAGCACGAAGGCGACGAGGCGGGCGAACGGCACGTTGACGCCGATCGCCTTGGCCGCCACCTCATCTTCGCGAGAGGCGCGAAGCGCGAGGCCGAGGCGCGAGTTCTGGAACCAGAACGCCGCGATCATCGAACCGACCGCGCAGAGATAGGCGGTCCAGAGGTCGACATAGATGGGCAGCCCGATGAGCGAGCTTGTGCCGTTGGTGAGCGCATCCCAGTTCGAGTAGACCACATAGACGATGGCGAGCACCGAGAACGTGCCGATCGCGGCGGCGAGCCCTGAGAGCCGGACCAGCGGAATGCCGACGATGAAGGCGAGCAGGCCCGAAAAGCCCATGGCACAAAGTGCGGCCAACCAGGGCGGAAACTCGGCATTGCCGAGGAAGCCGGGGAGTCCCTTCAGGAAGATCTTCTTGGTCTTGACCGGAATGTCGAGCCAGGCAGCGCCGTAAGCGCCGGTCATCATGAAGGCGGCCTGGCCGAAGGAGAGCACGCCCGAATTGCCGACGAAGAGATAGAGCCCGACCACCATGACAAGGCGGATGAAGGCTTCCGTCATGACGCGCTGGATCACGGTCGGCGCGAATGAGCCCGCGATCGCGACGAGCAGCAGTAGCACGGCGAGCGAGGCGAGCGGCCAGAGCGCGCGGGCGAGGGTCAAAGCCTGGGGCATCACACGCGCTCCCGGGCCTGCCGGCCGCGGAACAGGCCGCGCGGTCGTGCGAGCAGCACCACGATCACGATCGCGAAGACGAAGGCCTCGCGGAACGGCCGGAGATCGACCGGCAGCG
>VGET01000064.1 GCA_016869195.1 Alphaproteobacteria bacterium
GTCGATCTCGTGCAGCAATTGATGCCATGGAACGTCAGCAAGGCGAGCACGACGGTCAATTGCATGGTCGCGCGCTTTCCCATCGATCGCGGTGTGATGCGGGCCGAGCGGCTATTGCTCGACACCACGGAGATGACCATGGGCGGTGAAGGCACGATCAATCTTGGCCGCGAAACGCTCAATCTGCGCCTCGTGCCGAAGCCGAAGGACCCGGCGCTGTTCAGCCTCGCCGTGCCCGTGATCGTCGAGGGGCCGATCCAGAATCCGAACGCCGTCCCGATTCGGAAGCCGTGGCGCTCGTCGTTGCCGGCTCCGCGCTCGGCACGCTGATCAACCCGCTCGGTATTCTCATTCCCTTTGTCAGCGCGGGCAGCGGCGATGAAAACCCCTGCGTCGCGGCGCTCAAGAAGGGCGGCAAGGGCAGCGCCTCGAAGGGCAAGTCGAGCGGCCCGGTCGGCGATGTGGTCGAAGGCGTGGGCAAGGGCCTTGAGAGCGTTGGCAAGGGCATCGGCAGCATCTTCGAGTAGCGATCATGAAGCGGTTCTACAAGGAAGCGGCGGCCATGTCCGTCCCCGGCGGGTTTGGTGTCGCGCTCGATGCGCGGCCGGTGAAGACACCGCTGAAAGCTCCGCTCATCGTGCCAAGCAAAGGGCTGGCGCGCGCGATCGCCGCCGAATGGGCCGCTCAAGGCGAGGTGATCGGGCGCGAGGCGATGCGCCTGACTCGGCTCGCCTGCACGGCGCTTGACCGCGTGCCAAACCACCGCGACGCCATGCTCGATGAGGTGATCGGCTATGGCGCGACCGATCTCATCTGTTATCGCGCGGAGCGGCCGGCGAGCCTGATCGAGCGCCAAAGCATCGCCTGGGACCCGCTGCTCCAATGGCTGAATGCGACCCATGGGGCGATGCTTGCCGTCACCCGAGGAATCAGCCCGGTCGAGCAGCCGCCGGAGGCCGTGACCGCGCTGCGCGGTGCTGCCGAGCAGCTCGATGCGTTTCGGCTGACCGCGCTCCACCTCGCGGCAGGCGCGAGCGGCTCCCTCGTGATCGGGCTCGCAGTGTTGGCTGGCCGGCTCGATGGCGAGGCGGCGTTCCAGGCCTCCCAGATCGACGAGGCGTTCCAGATCGAGCAGTGGGGTGTGGATGCCGAGTTCGAGGCCCGCCGCGCCGTGCTCCGGGCGGACCTCGAGGCAGCGGCCGAGGCCGTGCGGCTTCTTAACGAATAGCCCACCCCCACCTGTGGCGGGAGGCGGGGCTTCATGCTATTTGCAACCCGTCATATCACTGACACTTGCCCAGGCGGGTCACTGCATGCAGGACATCCTCGACAAGCTGGAAGCGAAGCGGGCAGCGGCCCGCCTTGGTGGCGGTCAGAGCCGCATCGAGGCCCAGCATGCCAAGGGCAAGCTCTCGGCGCGCGAGCGCATCGAGCTGCTGTTGGACCCCGGCACGTTCGAGGAATATGACACCTTCGTAGAGCATCGCTGCGCCGATTTCGACATGGCCGCCAACAAGGTGCCGGGCGATGGCGTCATTACCGGCCATGGCACGATCAATGGCCGCCTCGTGTTCGTCTTCAGCCAGGATTTCACCGTGTTCGGCGGCTCGCTCTCGGAAGCCCATGCCGAGAAGATCTGCAAGATCATGGATCAGGCGATGAAGGTGGGCGCGCCGGTGATCGGGCTCAATGATTCCGGCGGCGCCCGCATCCACGAAGGTGTCGCCTCGCTCGCCGGCTATGCCGAGGTGTTCCAGCGGAATGTGCTGGCCTCGGGTGTCGTGCCGCAGGTCTCGGTGATCATGGGGCCGTGCGCGGGTGGTGCGGTTTATTCGCCGGCGATGACCGACTTCATCTTCATGGTCGAGGACACGGCCTACATGTTCGTGACCGGCCCGGACGTGGTGAAGACGGTCACGCACGAGGTCGTGACGCATGAGGATTTGGGTGGCGCCAAGACGCATACCGGAAAATCAGGTGTCGCCGACCTCGCGCTGACCGATGACGTGATCGCGCTCGCTGAGACGCGCCGGTTCATCGATTTTCTGCCGGCGTCCAACCGCGAAAAGCCGCCGATCCTGCCAACGACGGACCCGATCGACCGCGAGGAACCCTCGCTCGACACGCTCGTGCCGGCCAATCCCAACAAGCCATACGACATGCGCGAGCTGATCCTGAAGGTGGTCGACGAGGCCGATTTCTTCGAGCTCAAGCCGAGCTACGCCAAGAACATTATCATCGGCTTCGCGCGGATCGACGGCGCAACGATCGGCATCGTTGCCAACCAGCCGATGGTGCTGGCGGGCTGCCTCGACATCGACTCCTCGCGCAAGGCTGCGCGCTTTGTGCGCTTCTGTGATTGCTTCAACATCCCGATCGTCACCTTCGTCGACGTGCCGGGCTTCCTTCCCGGCACGGCGCAGGAGCACGGCGCAATCATCACGCACGGCTCGAAGCTGCTCTACGCCTATGCCGAGGCGACCGTGCCCAAAGTCACGCTGATCACGCGCAAGGCCTATGGCGGCGCCTATGACGTGATGAGCTCGAAGCATTTACGGGGCGATGTGAATTATGCCTGGCCGACCGCTGAGATCGCCGTGATGGGGCCGAAGGGGGCGGTCGAGATCATCTTTCGCGGCGCGCTGAAGGACCCAGGCGCGGTCGAGGCCAAGACCGAGGAGTATCGCCAGAAGTTCGCCAACCCGTTCGTCGCCGCGAGCCGAGGGTTCCTGGATGACGTGATCATGCCGCGCACGACGCGCAAGCGCATCGCGCGCGCCTTGGCGACGCTCAGGAACAAGCAGCTCAACAATCCCTGGAAGAAACACGGGAACGTGCCGCTGTGACCATGTTCCGTAAAATCCTCATCGCCTCTTCCTTTTCCGTCATGCCCGGACTTGATCCGGGCATCCAGTCCTCGTGCGCCGAATGCATCAGCGAAATCGGACTGGATTGCCGGGTCAAGCCCGGCAATGACGATAGAGAGAGAGCAGGCGCCATGTGGCGCGGGTCGTTTGTCTGATGTTCCGTAAGATCCTCATCGCCAACCGGGGCGAGATCGCCTGCCGCGTCATCCGCACCGCGAAGCGGATGGGCATCAAGACCGTCGCGGTCTATTCCGAGGCCGATGCCGGTGCGCTGCACGCGCGCATGGCGGACGAGGCCGTGCTGATCGGCAGGCCGCCCGCGGCCGAGAGCTATCTCAAGGCCGACGTGATCATCGAGGCCGCAAAGCGGACCGGCGCCGAGGCGATCCACCCGGGCTTCGGGTTTCTCTCTGAGAAGGCGCCGTTCGCCGAGGCGGTGGAGAAGGCGGGCCTCGTCTTCATCGGGCCGCCGCCCAAGGCGATCGCCGCGATGGGCGACAAGATCGAATCAAAAAAGCTGGCGCGCGCGGCCGGTGTCTCGACCGTGCCGGGTCTCGACAAGCCGGTCGCCGATGTGAGCGAGGCCGCCAAGGCCGCGGCCAGCATCGGCTATCCGGTCATGATCAAGGCGGCCGCCGGCGGCGGCGGCAAGGGCATGCGGCTCGCGCACTCCGAGGCGGAGCTGCGGGAATCCATGCAGTCGGCGATCAACGAGGCGACGGCGTCATTTGGTGACGGGCGCGTGTTCGTCGAGAAGTTCATCATCAATCCGCGCCACATTGAGATTCAGGTGCTGGGCGACAGGACCGGCCACACGATCTTCCTGAACGAGCGCGAATGCTCGATCCAGCGGCGCCATCAGAAGGTGATCGAGGAGGCGCCGAGCCCGCTGCTCGATGAGAAAACACGCGCGGCGATGGGGGCGCAGGCGGTCGCGCTGGCCAAGGCGGTCGGTTATCACTCGGCCGGCACGGTTGAGTTCGTCGCCGATCAGCAGCGTAACTTTTATTTCCTCGAGATGAACACGCGTCTCCAGGTCGAGCATCCGGTGACCGAGATGACCACCGGCATCGATCTGGTCGAGCAGATGATCCGCATCGCGGCGGGCGAGGAACTTACACTCAAGCAGGCTGACGTGACGATCGACGGCTGGTCGATCGAGGCGCGCGTTTATGCGGAAGACCCGGCGCGCGGCTTCGTGCCCTCGATCGGTCGCCTCGTTGGTTATCGCGAGCCGGAGCAGGGGGCCACCCTTCGGGTGGACACCGGCGTCGAGGAAGGCGCCGAGATCAGCATGTTCTACGATCCCATGGTCGCCAAGGTGATCAGCCACGGGAAGACGCGGGCCGAGGCGATCGCGCGGCTGCGCGATGGGCTCGACGCCTATTATGTGCGCGGCATCTCGCACAATATCGGCTTCCTCACCGACGTGCTCGGGCACAGCCGCTTCGGCGCGGGCCGGCTCTCGACCGGGTTCATCGCGGAAGAATTCCCGGATGGCTATGCCGGCGCGGCGCTGACGCCAGAGGCCCTCAAGGTCATCGTGCCGGTTGCGCTGACGATCCACCATCGCTTGCAGAAGCGCGCCTCGGCGATCTCTGGCCAGGCGCGTGGCATTCCGTCCCTGCAAAGCGCGGCGTTTGCCGTCGCGGTCGGCGAGGTCAATCACAAGGCGAGCATCCTCGCGAACGAGGGTGAGCGCCTTTCTGTCGCCTTCGATGGCGGAACGATCGAGGTGGAGAGCGCTTGGGCGCCGACGCAGCGGTTGTTCACCGGTCGCGTTGATGGGCGGGCGGTCACGGTGCAGGTCGATCGTAACGGCACGCGCTGCCGCCTCGGCTGGCGCGGCGTCGATGTGCCGGTGATCGTGCGCTCCGAGCGGGCGGCCGAACTCGCCGCGCGTATGCCGAAGAAGAAGCCGCCGGATCTGTCGCGCTTCCTCCTGTCACCCATGCCGGGGCTCGTGGTCTCGATCCCGGTGCATGAGGGCGATCAGGTCAAGGCCGGCCAGCCGCTCGCGGTGGTCGACGCCATGAAGATGGAAAACGTGCTGCGCGCCGAGCGCGACGGCAAGGTCGCCAAGGTTCGCGCGGCCAAGGGCGACAGCCTCGCAGTCGATCAGGTGATCATGGAGTTTGAGTAGAGACATCGTGCAACAATGCTCAACCCTTCCCCTCCTGGCAGGAGGGGAAGGGTTTGGGTTGGGGTAGGCGACCCAGGCGCCTGTGGCGCCTTGTTTCCACCCCCACCCAAGCCCTCCCCCTGAGGGGGAGGGTTGTCTAACTTCGGGCTATGACGTCGAAACCAATTCTCGTCCGCATCTCCGGCCGCGTGCAGGGCGTCGGCTATCGCGCGTGGACCGTTCGCGAGGCGACGACGCGCGGGCTTCAGGGTTGGGTGCGCAATCGGCAGGACGGCTCGGTCGAGGCGTTGTTTATCGGGCCAGCGGAGGTGGTCGGTGGGATGATCCAGGCCTGTCACACCGGGCCGCGAAACGCGGCCGTAACCGGCGTGCGTGCCCAGGCCGTGGAGCCACCCATTGGGCTCACGGGCTTTCACCAGCGGCCGACGAAATAGCGCTCAAGCCCCGAAGATGGCCTCGAAGCGGCGCTTCAGCGCCTGATCGACCTCAGCCATGGTTGTCGTGACGCCGAGCGATTTGAGCGACGTGAGGCCGTGCTCGCGCACACCGCAGGCGACGATCCCTTCATAATGGGACAGGTCGGGGGCGACGTTCAGCGATATGCCATGAAAGGACACGCCGCGGCGGACCCGGATGCCAAGCGCGGCGATCTTGGCCTCTTGCCCCCGTCCCAACTCGACCCAAACACCCACGCGACCATCGCGCCTGACGCCGGCAACGCCGAAATCAGCCAAGGTGTCGATCAGCCACTGCTCAAGCCCGCGCACCAGGGCCCGCAAATCGGGCGCGCCGCTCTTCGAGCGGGCGACCAGATCGAGCATGACATAGGCGATGCGCTGGCCCGGCCCGTGATAGGTGAATTGGCCGCCCCGTCCGGTCCGGAACACCGGGAAACGGTTCGGCAATAGAAGGTCGTCATCCTTGGCGCTCGTGCCGGCGGTGTAGATCGGCGGGTGCTCCAGGAGCCAGACGAGCTCCGGCGCCTCGCCCGCGCGGATCGCGGCGACCCGGGCCTCCATCAGGGCAACGGCGTCCGGATAGGCGATCAGGCCATCGCTGACGCGCCATTCCAGGGGGCCGCCGTGGCAAACCGGTGGCGCTTCGCTATACTGCCCGAATCGCGAGGGGGAGGACTGTTTCATGGCGGATGATCTGCGCGAACGCGCACTAGCCTATCACCGGACACCGAAGCCTGGGAAACTCGGCATTCACCCGACCAAGCCGATGGCGAACCAGCGGGACCTCTCGCTCGCCTACTCGCCCGGCGTCGCCGCCGCGTGCGAAGAGATCGCGAAGTCCCCCGACGAGGTCTATTCCTACACGGCCAAGGCCAATCTGGTCGCCGTGATTTCGAATGGGACGGCGGTTCTGGGCCTCGGCTCGATCGGCGCGCTCGCGTCGAAGCCGGTGATGGAGGGCAAGGCGGTCCTCTTCAAGAAGTTCGCCAATATCGACGTGTTCGACATCGAGATCGACGAGCTCGATGTCGACAAGCTGGTCGATACGATCGCCCGACTCGAGCCGACCTTCGGCGCGATCAACCTCGAGGACATCAAGGCACCCGAATGCTTCGCGATCGAGAAGAAGCTGAAGGAGCGCATGAAGATCCCGGTGTTCCATGACGATCAGCATGGCACGGCGATCTGCGTCTCGGCGGCGGTGTTGAATGGCCTGCGCGTCGTTGGCAAGGACCTGTCCAAGGTGAAGCTTGTCTGCTCCGGCGCCGGCGCCGCCGCGATGGCGTGCCTCGATCTCCTGGTTGAGCTCGGCATCACGCGGGGCAACATCACCGTGTGTGATCGCGAGGGCGTGATCCACAAGGGACGTACCGACCTCAATAGCGCTAAGAAGCGTTATGCGCTCGACACCAATGCTCGCACGCTGACCGATGCGTTGCGTGGCGCCGATATTTTCCTCGGCGTGTCGGGGCCGCGCGCCGCGACCGGCGAGATGGTCAAGCCGATGGCCGCAAACCCGATGATCCTGGCGCTTGCCAACCCGACGCCTGAGATCATGCCGGAGGAGGCACGCGCGGCGCGGCCCGATGCGATCATCGCCACGGGGCGCTCGGACTACCCGAACCAGGTCAACAACGTGCTCTGCTTCCCCTTCATCTTCCGCGGCGCGCTCGATTGCGGCGCGACCGAGATCAACACGCCGATGAAGCTCGCCTGCGTGCGCGCCATCGCCGATCTCGCCAAGGCGGAGGCGTCGGACGTCGTTGCGGCGGCGTACGGCGACCAGTCGCTCAAATTCGGCATCGACTACATCATCCCGAAGCCGTTCGACCCGCGCCTGATCTCGACCGTTCCGGTCGCGGTGGCCAAGGCCGCCATGGAATCCGGCGTTGCCAAGCGCCCGATCAAGGATCTCAAGGCCTATGGTAAGGAGCTGAGCCAGCTCGTCTTCCGCACCGGCTACATGATGAAGGGCGTGTTCGATCGTGCGATCGAGGATCCGAAGCGCGTCGTGTTCGCCGAGGGCGAGGACGACCGCGTGCTGCGCGCGGCGCAACAGGCGATCGATGAGGGTGTCGCAAAGCCGATCCTGTTGGGCCGCGCCTCCGTCATCGCCGAGAAGAACGAGAAGCTCTCGCTCCGTCTCGAGGTCGGCAAGAATGTCCAGGTGATCGATCCCACCAACTATGAGCGCTATGAGCCCTATTGGCGGGAGTATTACCGGATCATGGGGCGGCGCGGCGCTTCGCCCTCGACCTCGCAGACGATTCTGCGCACGCAGAACACCGTGATCGGAGCGATCATGGTGCGCCTGAAGGACGCGGACGCGCTGATCGCAGGGCCCGTGAGCCTCTATCGGCCGCAGCTCCTCAACGTGATCGACGTGATCGGGCTGAAGCCCGGTGTCACCGCCTGTGCCGCAATGCAGGTGCTGATCCTCTCCAAGGGCACCTATTACATCACCGACACGCACGTCACCGAGAACCCCACCAAGGAGGAGATCTGCGAGACCGCAGTGATGGCGGCGGAGCAGGTGGAGCGCTTTGGCATGACGCCGAAGCTGGCCTTCCTCTCCAGCTCGAATTTTGGCAGCAACGACTTCCCCTCGTCAGTGAAAATGCGCGAGGCGACGGCGATGTTTAAGGAGCGCGCTCCGCGTTTCGAGGCGGATGGCGAAATGCATGCGGATACCGCGCTTGCCGAAAGCGTGCGTGCGGAGTTGCTGCCTGATTCGAAGCTCGCCGGTCAGGCCAACCTCTTGATCCTGCCAGACCTGACCAGTGCCAACATCGCCTACAACATGGTCAAGGTGCTGGCGAACGGCATCTCGGTCGGGCCACTGATCCTCGGGCTCAACCAGCCGGCGCATGTGATGACCTCGTCGGCGACCGTGCGCGGCATCCTCAATATGACGGCGATTGCCGTGGTTGAGGCCCAGCACCCGGCACAGCCGACCGGTACGGCAAGCCTCAAGCGCAGCGCATAGGTCCGTCCTCGGCCAAGGATGGCCGGTCGCTAATCGCACAGTGCAGATGCTGCAGGCGGGTGCTCTCGGCCCGCCTGCTCGCATTTTGAATCTGTTTTGAGCGGCCGCAGGACCGGGTATGCTGCACTGCACCTAATCCGCAGCCCCTGAACGACGCCTGATCCATGGCCCTCAGCAATCTGCCTGTGCTCGACTTCGGTCTCGGCGAGACCGCCGGCATGATCCGCGACAGCGTGCGCGATTTCGCCGAGAGCGAGATCGCGCCGCGCGCGGCTGAAATCGACCACACCAACGACTTTCCCCGCGATCTGTGGCCGAAGCTCGGCTCGCTCGGCCTGCTCGGCATTACGGTCGAGGAAGAGCAGGGCGGCGCCGGTCTCGGCTATCTCGAGCATTGCGTCGCCATGGAAGAGATCAGCCGGGCCTCGGCCGCGGTCGGCTTGTCCTACGGCGCGCACTCGAATCTCTGCGTCAACCAGATCCGGCGGAATGGCAATGACGGCCAGCGCTGGCGCTATCTGCCCAAGCTAATCAGCGGCGAGCATGTCGGCGCGCTCGCCATGAGCGAGCCGGGTGCGGGATCCGACGTCGTCTCCATGCGCACGCGCGCCGAGCGCAAGAATGACCGGTTCATCATCAACGGCAACAAGATGTGGATCACCAACGGGCCGGATGCCGACGTGCTCGTGGTCTATGCCAAGACCGATCCCAATGCCGGCAGCCGCGGCATCAGCGCGTTCCTGATCGAGAAGGGCATGAAGGGCTTCTCGACAGCGCAGAAGCTCGACAAGCTTGGCATGCGCGGTTCCAACACCTGCGAGCTCGTGTTCGAGGACTGCGAGGTTCCGGCTGAAAACCTGCTCGGGCCACTCAACAAAGGTGTCGCGGTTCTGATGAGCGGGCTCGACTATGAGCGCGCGGTGCTCGCCGCCGGCCCGCTCGGCATCATGCAGGCCTGTCTCGATCTTGTGCTGCCCTATGTTCATGAGCGCCAGCAATTCGGTCAGCCGATCGGCAGCTTCCAGTTGATTCAGGCCAAGGTCGCCGACCTCTACACCAACCTCAATGCCTCGCGCGCCTACGTCTATGCCGTGGCGAAGGCGTGTGACCGCGGCCAGGCGACCCGCAAGGACGCGGCCGGCGCCATCCTGTTTGCCGCCGAACGCGCAACCGAGGCGGCGCTTGAGGCCATTCAGATCCTCGGCGGCAATGGCTATATCAACGAGTTCGCGGCAGGCCGCCTGCTGCGCGACGCAAAGCTCTATGAAATCGGCGCGGGCACCAGCGAGATCCGCCGCATGCTGATCGGCCGCGAACTGTTCGAGGAGAGTGCGTGACGCGCGCCCCGGCCATGCCCCGCACAAAGCCCATTTCGATCATCGAGCAGCTGGTGGCCACGGCGGCGCCGGAGGTCAGCCCGCGTGCCATCGAGATCGATTTCTTCCGCCGGCTCGACGACACCTATTTCTACAAGAAGGCGTTTGCGCTCCACTTCGCGCTTCAGAACGAGGATCGTCTCAACGGCTATTTCACGGCCGATCCGGCCGGGCTTGTGGTCGGTGACGACGACATCGCCGATGCATTGATCGCCGAGATCCACCTCGCGCGGCTTCAGCTCAGCGAGACCGTGTTTGCGCTCATGGTCGCTGCCTTCCAGGTGCGGTCGCATCCGGTCTTTGTCAGTGAGTACACGGCGCACGACGTGCGCAGCGCTGTAGAGCGCTTTGTTGCCGGCGACGCCCTGGGCTTCAGCGGCGGAGCCAAGCGCGACCTTGCAGCCGTGATCGATGCAGCGATCTACACCGATCTTGAGCAAGCTGGCGGCGAAGAGTGGGGCCGCAACATCGCCAACACCCTGGCGGTGCTGACGCTGGCTGGCCGCGACCTCCTGCGTGCGCCGGAGCGCACGCCGCTCGCCCGCGGGCTCCATATCCGCATGCGCAAGGATGAGACCGCGGTTCTGCTCGATGGCCCCGAAGCCGATGCAGCGCATGACGACATCGAGCAGGGTGTCGCCTTTTACCAGCTCAAGCGGCGCGCCAAGGATGGTCACCACAATCTCTATCGCGCGGTGAAAGAGGTCTCGACGGCGGCCGATCTCAACCTCATCTATTGTCTGACTTTGCTGTTGCGCTCGATCAAGCAGACGCGCCTCGCGCGCTATCGCGGCCAGACCAAGGCCCCGTTCCACAGCCTCGCCTCGGTCGACATCGCCGCGATCGAAGGCGCAATGGCAACCGGCTCGACGCGCCGTCGCCTCGGCATCGTCGTCGGCGCTGACATCTACGGTTCAACAAACGACGCCTGAACACAGGAGATTCTCATGGCCACTTCCGATCCCGTCGTCATCGTCGGCATGGCACGGACCCCGATGGGCGGCTTCCAGGGCGACCTGGGCGAGGCCAAGGCCGCCGAGCTCGGCACCGTCGCCATCAGGGCCGCACTCGAGCGCGCCAAGGTCAAGGGCGAAGACGTCGATGAAGTGATTATGGGCTGTGTGCTGCCGGCCGGCCAAGGTCAGGCGCCGGCGCGTCAGGCCTCGATCGGCGCCGGCATCCCGAAGGATGTCGGGGCGACCACGATCAACAAGATGTGCGGCTCGGGCATGAAGGCCGTGATGTTCGCGAACGACATGATCGCGTCCGGCAACAACCGCGTCATGGTCGCGGGCGGCATGGAGAGCATGACCAACGCGCCCTATCTGCTCGACCGCGCGCGCGGCGGCTATCGCATGGGCCATGGCCGCGTGCTCGATCACATGTTCTTCGACGGCCTCGAAGATGCCTATGACCAGGGCAAGCTGATGGGTGTCTTCGCCGAGAACACCGCGCAGAAATATCAGTTCACGCGCGAGCAGCAGGATCAGTACGCGATCACCTCGCTCAGCCGCGCCCAGAAGGCGATCAAGGACGGCAGCTTCGATGCCGAGGTCGTGCCGGTGACGGTGAAGGGCCGCAAAGGCGATGTCGTCGTCAAGCAGGACGAGCAGCCGCTGAAGGCCAATTTCGACAAGATCCCGCAGCTCAAGCCTGCGTTTGCCAAGGACGGTACGGTGACCGCGGCCAATTCGAGCTCGATCTCCGATGGTGCGGCGGCGCTCGTGTTGATGAGGCGCTCCGAGGCCGAGCGGCGGGGTCTGACGCCGCTCGCCGCGATCATTGGCCACGCCAGCCACGCGCGGGAGCCAGCCTGGTTCACCACCGCGCCGGTCGGCGCCATCGACAAGCTTCTCAAAAAGCTCGACACGACGCCCGACAAAATCGACCTGTTCGAGGTGAATGAGGCGTTCGCAGTCGTTACCATGGCGGCGATGCGCGACTGCAAGCTGCCGCATGAAATGGTCAATGTGCACGGCGGCGCCTGCGCGCTCGGCCATCCGATCGGCGCGTCCGGCGCGCGCATCCTGGTGACATTGCTCGCGGCGCTGCAGAAGTACAATCTCAAGCGCGGCATCAGCACGCTTTGCATCGGCGGCGGCGAGGCGACCGCGGTAGCGATCGAGCGGCTGAACTAGGATTGATCGTCATGCCCGGCGCGATCGAGATTCCTGCGCGTGATGCGCGGGCGATTCCGTTGCGCGCCGGGCAGTGTGTGCGCTTGGTCAACACCCATGGCACCCAGGTGGTCGACGCGTGGGCCTTCATGGCGGGCGACCCGACCGAGTTCATGTCAATGGAACACAGCCGGGTCGGCATCGGGCGGGTCAACCCGAGGCTGGGCGATACGATGCTCAGCAATCGCCGCCGGCCCATTCTGACGCTTGTCGAGGACACAACGCCCGGCATCCACGACACGCTGATCGCGGCGTGCGACCGCTATCGCTATGAGCAGCTCGGCGCCAAGGGCTACCACGCCAATTGTACCGATAATTTGCGGACGGCTCTCGCCAAGCTTGGACTGACGCCACCTGAAGCCCCGGCGCCACTCAATCTGTTCATGAATATTCCTATCGGGGCGGACGGTGCAGTTCGCTTCGAGCCGACCCTGGCAAAACCGGGTGATCATGTGACGCTTAGGGCCGAGGCGGATGTCGTCATCGTTTTCTCGGCCTGTCCGCAGGATATGGTGCCCATCAACGGGCGCGAGATGATGCCCCGTGACGTTCGATACGAAGTTCTGACCTAGAAATTGAGGCCTCGATGAGCGTTGTAGAGAACCCGGCCCTGACGCAAGAGCAACTGATGGTGCGCGACATGGCGCGTGACTTCGCGCGCAATGAGCTTGCGCCCCATGCGCCTGAATGGGACCGCAAGTCCGAGTTTCCGGCCGCCGCGGTGAAGCGCCTCGGCGCGCTCGGGCTCATGGGCATGATGGTGCCGGAGAGCGACGGTGGCGCAGGCACCGATCACGTCACCTACGCGCTGGCGCTCGAGGAAATTGCCTGGGGCGATGTCTCCACCTCGACCATCATGAGCGTCAACAACTCGCTCGTCTGCGCGATCCTCAATCGCTATGGCACGGCAAAGCAGAAGGAGACGATGCTGCGGCCGCTCGCAAGCGGCGACAAGCTTGGCTGTTTCTGCCTGACCGAGCCACAGGCCGGCTCCGACGCGTCGGATCTGCGCACGCGCGCGACACTGAACGGCAATCACTATGTGATCAACGGCACCAAGCAGTTCATTTCGTCCGGCAGCAAGGCGGATGTCGCGATCGTGTTCGCGGTCACCGATCCGGCTGCGGGCAAGAAGGGCATCAGCACCTTTGCCGTGCCGACCGATACGCCCGGCTACAAGGTCGCACGCAAGGAGGAGAAGCTTGGCCAGCGCGCCTCCGATACCTGTCAGATCGTATTCGACGATCTCAGGATCACACCGGATCATCTGATCGGGGAGCCGGGCGAGGGCTACAAGATCGCGCTCTCCAATCTCGAGGGCGGTCGGATCGGCATCGCGGCGCAGTCGCTCGGTGTCGCGCGCGCCGCCTATGATGCGGCGCTCACCTATGCCAAGGAGCGCAAGACCTTCGGCAAGCCGATCATCGAGCACCAGGCCGTGGCCTTTCGGCTGGCCGACATGGCGACCGAGATCGAGGCGGCGCGCCAATTGCTGCATCATGCGGCGCGCCTTCGCGATGCCGGGCTGCCGTGCCTAAAGGAAGCCTCCATGGCCAAGCTGTTCGCGTCCGAGATGGCGGAGCGGGTGTGTTCGGCGGCGCTGCAGACGTTCGGCGGCTACGGCTATCTCAACGACTTCCCGGTTGAACGCTTCTATCGCGACATGCGCGTGTGCCAGATCTATGAGGGCACGAGCGACGTGCAGCGCCTCGTGATCGCGCGCCAGATCGCGGCGAGTTGAGCCGTGCCCCGGTTGGGGTTCGTCGATCGCCGTTCGCGTTCCATGTCTAAAGTGGCAGGGGAACGGATCGGAGGGTGCACATGCGCGAAGCAATTTCGGTCTTATCGGGTCTAGCCACATTCGCAGTTCTGGCAGGGCATGCGCCGCTATCACCCGCCGAGGCGGCCACATTGTTCAATTGCGCGCGTGCATCGACGGTTATCGGGTATACGGCAGCCGGACGTGGTGTGCGCGTCGACCTGCTGTGGGCCGTGACCGAGCCCACGAGACTCGAAGCGCTGCTCCGCCGCTTCGGGTGGGAAAAGCTCATCGGCGAGGCCAATGAGGTGCAACTTCACTACGCTATGCCTTCGCGCTACCTATTGATGGCGACCCGAAAAGGCTGTCATCTGGCGCACCGGTACATAGAAGAGGCCGAAGCCCAGGCTTTGATGGCCGAGTAAGCGGCGCATGACTGCCATGCATCGCTGGTGGTTGATAGCGCGACCGTAGAACGTCAGCATTTTCGCGAAAATGGGTGTTCAATGGCAGACTCGCCGATCGATTTCTATTTCGATTTCTCCTCGCCTTTTGGCTATCTCGCGAGCGAGCGCATCGACGACATCGCGGGCCGGCACGGCCGAACCACGGTGTGGCGGCCATTTCTGCTCGGCGCCGTGTTCAAGATCGTCGGCACCGCACCGTTGCTCGACTACCCGATGAAGGGTGATTATTCACGCCGCGACATGGTGCGGAGCGCGCGGCTCC
>VGET01000065.1 GCA_016869195.1 Alphaproteobacteria bacterium
GCGACGTTCAGCAAGGCATGGTGGGTAAACACGCGCGGGCACGGCCGGGCGGTTAGCCATCGTCGCAATCAGGGGGTGCGGTGATGTTTCGTCGTAAAGGCAGCGAAGACGAGTATCGGAGCGACGGTTCAGGCAATGTGCAGGGCTTCGACAGCGCCAAGCTGCGCTCCCTGCCAAACACGCCGCAGTCGACCGTGACACCCTCGCCTCTCCCGGCGAGCCGGCCGGCGAGCGCCGGCTTCCATCCCGACGTGCCGCACCGCCCGGCCGCGCCCTACGCGCCACCGCCGGCGCCGGCGCCGGAGCCGCTCAACCGGGAGACCAGCGAAAGCAAGCGCCTGACCGTCGGGCGGGATATCACGCTCGCGGGCGAGATCCTTGATTGCGAGCGGCTGACGGTCGAGGGCACGGTTCGTGCGAAGCTGTCGAGCGCGCGACTCTTGGAGATTGCCAAGGGCGGGCAGTTCCACGGCGCGGTCAACATCGAGAATGCCGAGATCGCGGGCACGTTCGAGGGCGAGCTCAATGTGCGCGGGCGCCTGCACATCCATGCCACCGGCCGCGTGTTCGGCAAGGTGCGCTATGGCCAGCTCGAGGTCGAGCGCGGCGGACGCGTATCCGGCGATGTGGCGCATGAGGCCGAGAATGCCGACGTCGAGCGCCCGTTCGAGCTGCAGGCCGTGGAGGCCCGCAGCGCCTGATTCGGGCTTGCCTTGCGTCAGTTGAGGCTGAGAACGGCGCGCCGCCGGCGCATCGGCCACTGGCCGATCGCGCTGGCGTTGTCGGCATTGGTCAGCGCGTGCGCGCAAGAACAGACCGGCACCACCCCCTCGGCGATGCGGCCTCCCGATGAGGTCATCAGCGCGCCCGAAATTGCCTCGCTGCCCTCGCTCGAATCGCCCGAGGCGCCGGCGACCCTGCCGCCGGGCGTTGGCGGGTCGGCCAATCTGGTCGGGCTCGATCAGGCCGCGATCATGCGGCTGGTCGGCACGCCCGCGCTACGCCGGCAGGAAGGGCGGGCCGAGGTTTGGCAGTATCTCGCGCATGACTGCGTGATGGACGCCTATCTCTACGCCACGTCCGACGGCGCCGAGCTCCACGAGGTCGCCTATGTCGAGTTTCGCGAGACGAGCTTCGGCGTGATCGCCGAAGGCGCGGCGCGCGAGCGTTGTTATGCCCATGTGCTGAGCGCAGGCCAGCGCAATGCGAGCCGCTAGAGCATGATCTTCTCAGATTGAAGCACCTGCGCCGGAGGAATTTCGCGTCACGGGCAGGAGATGGGCGAAGCGCGTATCGGGAATACGGGCGAGCCCTTCGACGAACCCGTGACGCGAAAGGCCCCGGCCCTCTCGGGTTGAGCCGTGGCGAGCGCCCGCGTCGTTGCGCCGCTCGACCGATGGCCCCGCATCGCTCTTCGCGCCGCGCCTAGCGGATCGCAACGCCACGACGCAACGCAGGCGATTCAATCTGAGAAGATCACGCTCTAGACCGCCGTCGTTTTGCCTTTGAAGGCGCAGAGCTCGCGCACGACGCAGGCCGGGCAATTTGGCTTGCGCGCGGTGCACACATAGCGGCCGTGCAGGATCAGCCAGTGATGGGCGTGCAGCTTGTAGGCGTCGGGCACGACCTTGACCAGCCTGTCTTCGACCGCGCGCGGCGTCTTGCCCGGGGCGAGGCCGGTGCGATTGGCCAGACGAAAGACGTGGGTATCAACGGCGATGGTGGGCTCGTCATAGAGCGTGTTGAGCACGACGTTCGCGGTCTTGCGCCCGACGCCGGGCAGGGCCTCGAGTGCCTCGCGCTCGCGCGGCACCTGGCCGCCATGGCGCTCGATGAGCGCCCGTGACAGCGCGATCACGTTCTTGGCCTTGGCGTTGTAGAGGCCGATCGTCTTGATGTGTGGCCTTAGCCCGGCCTCGCCGAGCTTCGCCATCTTGGCGGGCGTATCGACGGTCTTGAACAGCTTGGCCGTCGCCTTGTTGACGCTCACATCGGTCGCCTGCGCCGACAGCACGACGGCGACCAGAAGCGTGAACGGGTTCTTGTAGCTGAGCTCGGTCTTCGGGTTCGGCGTCTTCTCCGCGAGGCGGCGGAAGAATTCGGCGATGGCGGCGGGCTTCATGCCGCCGAGCTTAGCCTTATCCACCGGCGATCGACTAGGTTGCCGCTTGGTGTGCCCGCACGCCCCCTCTATGATGGCTCAATGGAAGCCGTCGCCCGGTCGGGCACCACTTCATCGTTTTTCTTCGACGCGGTGCTGACGCCCAACCGCTCGCTGCCGCGCGCCGGGTTTTACGCGGTCATGGCGGCGGTGGGCGCGATCTCGCTCGGGCTTGGCGTCTGGTTTGTGCTGAACGGGGCCTGGCCGGTGCTTGGCTTCTTCGGCCTCGATGTCGCGCTGCTCTATCTCGCCTTCCGGCTCAATTATCGCGCAGGGCGGCTAACAGAAATCGTGCGGCTGACGGCACACGAGCTTCTCGTGCGGCGGCGGACGGCGCGTGGCCAAACAACCGAGTGGCGGTTCAACCCGGCCTGGGTGCGCATCGAGTTCGATGCCGAAGCCGAAGCAGGCGCGCCACTCGTGTTGGCGTCCCACGGCGAGCGCGTCGAGATCGCGGCGTTTCTCTCGCCCGAGGAGCGCGTCGATTTTGCCAACGCGCTGAAGCGTGCGCTCGCGGCAGCGCGCCGTATCGAGCAGCCTATTTGAGGCCGATCACATCCGCCATCGAGTAGAGCCCGGGCGCCTTGCCGCGCGCCCAGAGCGCGGCGTGCACCGCGCCACGGGCGAAGGTGCGCCGGCTGGTCGCGCGGTGGGTGAGCTCGAGGCGCTCGCCATCGGCGGCAAAGATCACGCTGTGATCGCCCACCACGTCGCCGCCCCTTAAGGCAGCGAAACCGATCGTGCCCTTCTTGCGCGCGCCGGTCATGCCATCGCGGCCGCGCACGGCGACGTCGTCGAGCTTCACACCCCGTCCCTTCGCCGCGGCACGGCCGAGCCCGAGCGCGGTGCCCGAGGGCGCGTCGACCTTGTGACGATGATGCATCTCGACGATCTCGATGTCGTACTCATCGCCGAGCACGCGGCCGACCTGCTCGGTCAGCGCCATCAGCAGCGTCACGCTCACGCTCATGTTGGGCGCCTGCACGATGGCGCAGGACTTCGCCGCTTCCCTGACCGCGCTGATCTCATTCTGGTCGTGGCCGGTGGTGCCGAGCACCAGCACCTTGCGAAAGCGCGCTGCAAGCGCGGCGTGAATGGGGGTCGCGGCTGGTGCCGTGAAATCAAGCACGGCGTCCGCCAGCGAGAACAGGCGCTCGGCATCATCGCTGATCGCAATGCCGAGCGCCGCCTCACCCGCATACATGCCGGCGTCCTTGCCGATCGCTACATGGCCTGGTGCCTCGGTCGCGCCGATGAGCGCGCAGCCTTCGGTCGTAATCACCTCGCGCATCAGCATGGCGGCCATGCGCCCGGCCGCGCCCGTGACGCCGATGAGATATTCGGACGATGGCATGGTGTCCCCTTTCCCACTCCTCAGAGTGGGAAAGGTAAGCGGTAGGGGGAGGAAAACAAAGCGGCCAATGGCCGCTTTAGACGCACCCTCCATCCCCACCCTCCCTCCCGCCCGCGGGAGGAAGGGCTCTACGTTTCAGCTGGTAGGCTACTCTTTCAAATCCTGCCAGAACTCCTTCATCTTCGAAAAGAAGCCCTCGGCCTCGGGACTCGTGGTCGAGCGGTTGCCGGCGTTCTGGAACTCTTCGAGCAGCTCGCGCTGGCGCTTCGTGAGATTGACCGGGGTCTCGACCTTGACCTCGATGTAGAGATCACCTTGCCCGCTCTGACGCAGCGCCGGCATGCCCTTGCCGCGGAGGCGGAACTGGTGGCCCGATTGCGTGCCGGCGGGCACGGTGACACGCGCGCGCGAGCCTCCGAGCGCCGGCACCTCGATGGTGCCGCCGAGCGCTGCGGTCGTCATCGGAATCGGCACGCGGCAATAGAGGTTGAGCGCTTCGCGCTTGAACAGCGGATGCGGCGTCACCGTGAGGAAGATGTAAAGATCGCCGGGCGGGGCACCGCGGGCACCTGCCTCGCCTTCGTCGGCGAGGCGAATGCGCGTGCCGCTCTCGACTCCAGCGGGGATGTCGACGGAGAGGTGCTTCTCCTTCTGCACGCGGCCCTGACCCCGGCAGGTCTCGCACGGATTGACGATGATCTCGCCGGCGCCCTGGCAGGTCGGGCAGGTGCGCTCGATGGTGAAGAAGCCCTGCTGGGCGCGCACCTTGCCGGCGCCGCCGCAGGTGCCGCAGGATTCAGGCTTGGCACCGGCCTTGGCGCCCGAGCCCCGGCAGGTCTCGCACGCGATCGAGGTGGGCACGCGGATTCGCACCTTCTTGCCGGCGAAGGCCTCTTCGAGCGAGATCTCGAGGTTGTAGCGCAAATCGGCGCCGCGCTGCGGGCCCCGTCGCTGACCACGCCGCTGGCCCATAAACTCGCCGAACAAATCGTCGAACACATCGGCGAAGCTCGAGCGGAAATCGCCGCTGAAGCCGCCCATGCCGCCGGCGGCCCCCGCCTCGAACGCGGCGTGGCCCACCTGATCATATTGCGCGCGCTTCTCCTTGTCGGAGAGCACGGCATAGGCCTCGTTGATTTCTTTGAAGCGCTGCTCGGCCTGCTTATCACCCGGATTACGGTCCGGGTGATATTGCATGGCGAGCTTGCGGAACGCCTTCTTGACGTCGTCGAGATTCGCATCGCGCGAGACGCCCAAGCGCTCGTAATAGTCCTTCGCCATTCTTCAGGCTCTCCGGCCGATCTGGGCTTCAGAGTCGGTCAGGGCGGCACGTCGAACAACGGCCGCCCGAACCTCGATCCCGATCAGAACACTGGCTATCCGCTCTAGCGCGCGCCCTTCTTCTTCTCGTCGTCCTTGACCTCCTCGAACTGGGCATCGACAACACCCTCGTCCGGCTTGGTTTCCTCAGGCCCAGCCGCCGAGGCCGAGGGACCCGCGGCATCGGTGGCGCCCGCTGCCGCGCCGGCCTGGCTCGCCTTATAGGCCGCCTCGCCGAGCTTCATGGACGACTGGGCAAGCTGATCGGTCTTGGCCTTGATCGCCTGGATGTTCTCGCCCTTCAGGGCCTCGCGCAGCGCGCTGATATCACCCTCGATCTGGCCGCGCTCGGCCGCGCCGACCTTGTCGCCATGCTCCTTCAGGTTGCGCTCGGCCGAATGGGCCATGGCCTCGGCGTGATTGCGCGCCTCGACCAGCTCCTTGCGCTTCTTGTCATCCTCGGCGTGAGTCTCGGCGTCCTTGACCATGCGCTTGATCTCGTCATCCGAGAGGCCGCCCGAGGCCTGGATGCGGATCTGCTGTTCCTTGCTGGTCGCCTTGTCCTTGGCCGAGACGCTGACGATGCCATTCGCGTCAATGTCAAACGTGACCTCGATCTGCGGCACGCCGCGCGGTGCCGGCGGAATGCCGACCAGATCGAACTGGCCGAGCAGCTTATTGTCCGCCGCCATTTCGCGCTCGCCCTGGAACACGCGGATGGTGACCGCATGCTGCCCATCCTCGGCGGTCGAGAACACCTGGCTCTTCTTGGTCGGGATCGTGGTGTTGCGCTCGATCAAGCGGGTGAAGACGCCGCCCAAGGTCTCGATGCCGAGCGAGAGCGGCGTGACATCGAGGAGCAGCACATCCTTGACGTCGCCCTGGAGCACGCCGGCCTGGATCGCGGCGCCGACCGCCACGACCTCGTCAGGGTTCACGCCCTTGTGCGGCTCGCGACCGAAGAACGCCTTCACCGTTTCGGCGATCTTGGGCATGCGGGTCATGCCGCCGACGAGAATCACCTCGTCGATCTCGCCCGCGGTGACGCCGGCATCCTTCAGCGCGGCGCGGCAGGGCTCGATCGTTTTCTGCACCAGATCGTCGACCAGCGCCTCGAGCTTGGCGCGGGTGAGCTTCATGTTGAGGTGCTTCGGCCCGGTCTGGTCCGCCGTGATGAACGGCAAATTCACGTCGGTCGAGACTGCGCTCGACAGCTCGATCTTGGCCTTCTCCGCGGCTTCCTTCAGGCGCTGGAGTGCAAGGCGATCGCCGCGCAGATCGATGCCGGTCTCCTTCTTGAACTCATCGGCCAGATAGTTGAGGAGCCGCATGTCGAAGTCTTCGCCGCCGAGGAACGTGTCGCCGTTCGTCGACTTCACCTCAAACACGCCATCGCCAATCTCGAGCACGGAAATATCGAACGTGCCGCCGCCGAGGTCGTAGACCGCGATCGTGCCGGTCTTCTTCTTGTCCATGCCATAGGCGAGCGCCGCGGCGGTCGGCTCATTGATGATGCGCACGACCTCGAGGCCCGCAATCTGGCCGGCATCCTTGGTCGCCTGACGCTGCGCGTCGTTGAAATAGGCCGGCACCGTGATGACCGCCTTCTGCACCGGCTCGCCGAGGAAGGCTTCCGCCGTCTCCTTCATCTTCATCAGCGTGAAGGCCGATATCTGGCTCGGCGAATAGTCCTTGCCGCGCACGCTCACCCAGGCATCGCCATTAGCGTGCTCGGTGATGCGATAGGGCACCATCTTGATGTCCTTCTGCGTCATCGGGTCCTTGAAGGTGCGACCGATGAGGCGCTTGATCGCGAAGATCGTGTTCTCCGGGTTGGTGACCGCCTGGCGCTTGGCCGACTGGCCGACCAGCCGCTCGCCATCCTGCGCGAACGCGACGATCGAGGGCGTGGTGCGCATGCCCTCCGCGTTCTCGATCACGCGCGGGTTCTTGCCCTCCATGACCGCGACGCAGGAGTTCGTCGTGCCGAGATCGATGCCGATGATCTTGCTCATATGACCCTACCTTCCAGCAGACCCGACGCGGCCCCCGATGGCACCGCCCGAGCCCCCAATGGGTTGTTCCCGCTCGGAATAGACAAGCGGGTTGATGTCCGTCGCTTATATGGGAGGCGATTCGGCCCCCGCAAGACCGGCGCGTCCGGCCGACCGGGCGAAGGGCGTGGTTTTTGCATGGGTGGGCCGATTACGCGTTGGTATCGACCTGGCCGCCGCGCGCTGTCTCGGCCGCCGGCGCCTCGCCCGCCGTCTTAGACACCGCGACCATGGCTGGCCTGAGGATACGTCCCGCGATGGTGTAGCCGACTTGCAGCACCTGAACGACCGTGCCGGGCGGCTGGTCATTGGTCGGCACTTCGAGCATGGCCTGATGGAAATTGGGATCGAAGCGCTCGCCTGCCGGGTCCACCCGCTTGATGCCGTGGCGCTCAAACACCGAGGCCAGCTCCCGACCCGTCATGTCGACGCCCTGGTGGAGCGCGTTCAGCTTGTCATCGGCTTTGAGCGCCTCGGGCGCCACGCTGGCCAGCGCGCGCGCCAGATTGTCTGCGACGCTCAAGCAATCGCGCGCGAAGCCCGCGACAGCGAACTTGGAGGCATCCTCGACCTCCTTGCGGGCGCGCCGGCGCGTGTTCTCTAGCTCGGCCATCGTACGGAGAAGCTGATCCTTGAGGGTGTCAGCATCCGACTTAGCCGCCTCGGGCATCGGCACCGTCTCGACCGGCGCCAGATCGTCATTGGCGGGCGGCGCGTCCGTACCGTTGGCGCGGGGATCATCGATCATGACAAGAGTCCTTGATGCAGCATGGTCACTAGCGCAGGAGCCGCCCGATCAGATCGGCCGTGTGGTTGACCATCGGAATGATGCGGGCGTAGTTGAGCCGGGTCGGGCCGATCACCCCGATCGCCCCGATGAAACGCGAGCCATTGCCACGAAACGGCGCCACGATGGCGGAGCACTCGGTGTTGCCAAACAGCTTGCTCTCGGCGCCGATGAAGATCTTCACGCCATCGGCGTCGCGCGCGCTCTCCAGCAGCGAGATGAGGCCCGAGCGCGATTCCAGAGTCTCATGCAGCGCGCGGATGCGCTCCAGATCCTCGACCACGGCGACATCGCCGAGCAGATTGGTTTCGCCGCGCACGATCAGCGTGGCCGAGCGGTCCTGCCCGCCCCAGGTTGCGATGCCGGCTTCCACCACCTTGGCGGTCAGCTCGTCGAGTTGGGCGCGATGACTCTCGAGATCCTCGCGAATTTGCACGATCGATTCGCCTAGCGTGCGCCCGGCGAGACGCGCGTTCAGATAATTGGTCGCCTCGATCAGGTGCGACTGGGTCATGCCCGCGGGCACGTCGATCACCCGGTTCTCGACGAGCCCGCTCTCCGCCACCATCACGACCAAGGCGCGGCCGGGCGCGAGGCTGACGAACTCGACCTGACGGAACGGCACGTCGGTTTTCGGGGCATGCACCAGGCTGGCGCAGCGCGAAAGGCCCGACAGCGCCTCGCTCGCCTCACTCAGGAGCTCTTCGATCGAGTGACCGGCCGCCTGGCATTTGCTGTCGATGCTGGCCCGCTCGGCCTGGCTGAGCTCACCCACCTCGAGCAGGCCGTCGACATAGAGCCTAAGCCCGAGCTGGGTCGGCAGCCGGCCGGCCGAGGTATGCGGCGCGAAGAGCAGCCCTGCATCCTCGAGATCAGCCATGACATTGCGGATCGTGGCAGGCGAAACCGAGACCGCCAGCTTCTTTGAGAGCGTGCGCGAGCCAACCGGCTGGCCCGTCTCCATATAGGATTCGACCAGACGGCGGAGCACCTCGCGTGACCGCTCGTTGAGATCCTTCAGCATGGCGAGATCGGGATTATCCCCGTTAATTCAGGCATTTACGCGCCCTCGGCGGCGGCCTGCACACGGAATGTAGTGACGCCGACGCAGCCCGTCAACCATGCCCGCCGATACGCTTTGCCGTTCCGCGTCGCCCACGCTAGGTTCGCGCCGCGCCGATTAAGGGGGAGTTAACCATGCGGCCATCCGGTCGTGCCGTCGACGAGCTGCGCCGCATCAGCCTCGAGCCCGGCGTGAGCAAGCATGCCGAGGGCTCTTGCCTGGTTTCGTTCGGCGACACCAAGGTGCTGTGCACTGCGAGCGTGGAAGAGCGCGTGCCGCCCTTCCTGCGCAATACCGGGCGCGGCTGGGTGACGGCGGAATACGGCATGCTGCCGCGCTCGACCGGCAGCCGCACCGACCGCGAGGCCGCGCGCGGCCGCCAAAGCGGACGCACCCAGGAAATCCAGCGCCTGATCGGCCGCTCGCTCCGCGCGGTGACCGACCTGACGCTCCTTGGCGAGCGCCAGGTCATTCTCGATTGCGATGTGCTCCAGGCCGATGGCGGCACGCGCACCGCGGCCATCACCGGCGCCTATGTGGCGCTCCACCTCGCGCTCCAGAAAATGCTCGCCGACCGGCTGATCAGCGCTTTGCCGCTGACCGACCAGGTGGCCGCGGTTTCCTGCGGCATCTATGATGGTGAGCCGGTGCTTGACCTCGACTATGCCGAGGATTCTACGGCCGAGGCCGATTCCAATTTCGTGCTGACGCGCGCGGGCGGCATCATCGAAGTACAGGGCACGGCCGAGAAGAAGCCGTTTTCCCAGGCCCAGTTCCTCGCCCTGATGAAGCTTGCGCGCCAGGGCGTGGCTTCGCTTACGACGTTTCAGCGCAGCACGCTCGGGCTGACGGACTGAGCCCGCCATGGCACGTCGATTTGTGGGCCGGAAGCTGGTCATCGCCAGCCACAACCCGGGCAAGGTGCGCGAGATCAACGACCTCGTGCGTCCCTTCGACGTCGAGGCGATATCGGCCGGTTCGCTCGGCCTGCCGGAGCCCGAAGAGACCGGCACGACCTTCATCGCCAATGCCGAGCTGAAGGCGCGCGCCTCGGCGCTCGGCTCGGGCCTGCCGGCGCTCGCCGATGATTCCGGCCTCGTGGTTCCTGCGCTCGATGGCGCACCCGGCCTCTATTCCGCGCGCTGGGCCGGGCCGACCAAGGATTTCGGGATCGCGATGGACCGGGTCGAGCGCGAGCTTCGCGCCAGGGGCCTTGAGCCGAGCGGCCAGCAAGCCCATTTCGTTTGTGCGCTCGCGCTCGCCTGGCCGGACGGCCATTGCGAAAGCTTCGAGGGCAAGGTCCATGGCCGGCTCGGCTTTCCGCGGCGCGGCCAAAACGGCTTCGGCTATGACCCGATCTTCATCGCGGATGGCCATGCGATCACCTTCGGCGAAATGGAGCCCGTGGCGAAGCACGCGATCAGCCATCGCGCGCGCGCCTTCGCGCAGTTGATCGAGGCCTGTTTTGGCACTGCCGCCTGAGCCGCTGTCGCTCTACATCCACTGGCCATTCTGCCGCTCGAAGTGCCCCTATTGCGACTTCAACAGCCACGTAAGGGCGAGCGTGGACGACGCGCGCTGGCGTCGTGCCCTTTTGACAGAGCTTGAAACCGCCGCAGAAACACTCGGCCCCCGCAGGCTCGAGACGATCTTTTTCGGCGGCGGCACACCCTCGCTGATGGCACCGGAGACCGCCGGCGCGTTGATCGCGCGCGCCAAGACGCTGTTTCCGCCGGTCGCCGATCTCGAGATCACGCTCGAGGCCAACCCGACCTCGGTCGAAGCGAGGCGGCTCGAAGGCTTTCGTGATGCCGGCGTGAACCGCGTTTCGCTCGGCGTGCAGGCGCTCGACAATGAGTCGCTTCGCTTCCTCGGCCGCCAGCATGATGTGGGTGAGGCGCTGGCGGCGGTCGAGACCGCGATGGCGCTGTTCGTGCGCGTCTCCTTCGACCTGATCTATGCGCGTCCCGGCCAGACCATTGCCTCATGGCGCACGGAGCTGGCCCGCGCCCTCGCGCTCGCACGCGGCCATCTTTCGCTGTACCAGCTCACCATCGAGAAGGGCACGCCGTTCTACGCCGCCTCACGAGCGGGAGAATTTGCGCTGCCAAAGGAAAACGACGCGCTCGCGCTGTTCGAGGTGACCCAGGAATTGACCGAGCGCGCCGGGCTCGACGCCTATGAGGTGTCGAACCATGCCGCACCAGGGCAGGCCTGTCGGCACAACCTCGCCTATTGGCGCTATCAGGACTATGCCGGCATCGGGCCCGGCGCTCATGGGCGCGTAGTGACGAGCACGGGCACCGCGCTCGCGATCCGGCGCCACGCGTCGCCCGAGACCTGGCTTGCCGCGGTCGAGCGCGACAGCCAGGGCAGCGCGGAGGAAGCAACGCTCGAGCCGCGCGAGCGGGCCGAGGAGATGGTGATGATGGGCCTGCGCCTGAGCGAGGGTCTAGAACTTGCCGCCCTTCAGCGGCGTACCGGACTTGCGCTCGACGCGATCGTGCCGACAACCAGACGTCAGCGCCTCTTCAGCCAGGGCCTGCTCACGGAAGATTCGGAGCGTCTTCAAGCGACCAAAGCCGGCCGCGCCGTCTTGACCGCGCTGACTGGCGCGCTACTGGCCTGACCCGGCGGAACCGGCGGTTGCGCTGATCGGGAAGCGATCGAGCGCCGGGCTGACCAAGTTGATCGTGCCGCCCGTACCGATTTCGACCACCGCGAGGCCGCGCTCGGACGTGCCGTCCGGCATGAAGCGGAAGATGCCCTCCGTGCCAGCGAAGCCGCGCGCGTCGCCGATCGCCTGCGTGCTGAAATCAGGCCCGGCCGTGCCTTTGGCCAGCGCGACGGCGAGCGCCGTTGCGTCATAGCCGATCGCGGCGAACTGGCCCGGCTCATAGCCATAGGCATCGGCGAAGCGCTTTTTGAACGCGGCCCGGCCCTCGGGCGAGGGGCTGACATACCAGGCGCCCATCAGCGCAGGCTCCTCGCGCAGCTTCGGGTCGTCCCACAGGCTGGTGCCGAGAAACCTGATGGTCGCGGGGTCGACGCCGTATTGCAGAAGCAATGGCAGCACGCGTGAAAGGCGTGGTCCGCCATCGGGCAGGATCAAGGCATCGAAGCGCTCGCCACTCGCCAGAGTCTGGACCACCTTGTCGAGCTCCGGCGGATTGGCCGACGGCGGGTAGAGCAATTGAACCCCGAGCGTGCCGCCGACTTCCGCGACCGCGCGCCGCGCCTGCTCGGTGACCAGCCGGCCATAGCCGTCGCCCGGCGCCAGAATCGCGAAGCGGCGAAGCTCGTTGGCGCGCGCGTGGCCGACCAGCCGGTCGATCTCGGGTGCCACCATATGGCCCATGAGATAAACGCCGCCGCCCGTGGCGCTCGGGTTGTTCGAGAACGAAACCATGTTGACCCCGCGCGCCCGAACGAGTGGCGCCGCTGCCTTGGCTTCGTCGCTGAGCAGCGGACCAATGACGAGCGAGACCCCCGAATCGACCACCTTGTTGGCGGCGAGGCGTGCGCCATCGGGCGTGCTGGCGGTGTCGGCCGGGACCAGGGTAAAGCGGTCGTCGCCCACCTCAAACAGCGCCATCTGCGCCGCATCGAGCAGCGCCTTGCCTTCGGCTTGGCGCGCGCCGGTCAGCGGAACCAGGAGCCCAACCTTCAGCGCCTCCGGCCGTGCGATGATGGGCTCGACATAGACCTGGTCGGGCGGCAGCGAGGCGATCTCGTCGTTACCGAGGTCCTGCACGTCGACATTCTGCGATTCATCATTGACCTGCGTGCTGGACGTGACGACCGCGCTCTCATCGGCCGCCGCTTCGGGTTGGTCCGGCGGCGGCTGATTGGGTAGGCTCTGCGGTGCGCAGGCCGAAAGCGCGAGCACCGCGACGAGACTCAGGCCCGCGAGGGCGGTCGAGAGACGTGTGAAGGGGGCAAAACGCGAATCGGCCAAGGGAACAATACGGGAGGACATGGCAAACGCTCGAAACCTTTCAACCGATCGGACGCGTGGCCAAAGCCAATGGTGACCGAGCCTAGAGGGGCGCCAGGGGGAAGTAAACCCGACTCCGACCTGCCCCCCGGTCTCTATCTGGTGGCGACGCCGATCGGAAACCTCGGCGATATCACGCTGCGCGCGCTCGAAACCTTGAGGGCCGCGGATCTGATCGCCTGCGAGGACACGCGGACGACCAGCGTTCTGCTCGCCCATTACGGCATCGACCGCCCGACCACCGCCTATCACGAGCACAACGCGGAGCGCGCGCGCCCCCGGCTGATCGAGCTGCTCCGGCAGGGCGGACGGGTCGCCCTGGTCTCTGACGCGGGAACGCCCCTGATCTCGGACCCGGGCTACAAGCTGGTCGCCGCCGCGCTTGAGGCCGGCATCGCGGTCACGACCTGCCCGGGGCCTTCGGCCGTGATCGCCGCGCTCTCGCTCGCCGGATTGCCGACCGATCGGTTTCTCATGGTCGGCTTCCTGCCGCCGCGCGCGGCCGCGCGGCGCACGACGCTGCAATCCCTCAAGGCGATCGAAGCCACCCTCATTGTGCTCGAGGCGCCCCATCGCTTGGCGGAGAGCCTGGCTGACATGGCGACCATCCTGGGTCCGCGGCCGGCGGCGGTGGCGCGCGAGCTCACCAAGCGCTTCGAGGAGGTGCGGCGCGCGCCGCTCGACGCCTTGGCCGCGCACTACCGGGAGGCAGGCGCGCCGAAGGGCGAGATCGTCGTGGTGATCGGGCCGCCGCTTGAGGCCGCGCCGGCGCTCGATGACGCCGCGATTGATGAACGCCTGGGCACGCTGCTCGCGAGCCATCGCGTCGGCGAGGCTGCCGCCGTGCTCGCCGCCGAAACCGGCCTGCCGCGTCGCATGCTTTATGCGCGCGCACTGAAGCTCGCCGTAAAGGCGGAAGAATGAGTCGTCGTCACGACGCCGAGCGTTGGGGTGCGCGGGCTGAATCGATCGCGGCATGGTGGCTGCGTCTGAAAGGATGGCGCGTGCTTGCGCGGCGATTTCGCACGCCGATGGGCGAGATCGATTTGATTGCGGCGCGCCGCAATGTCCTTGCCATCATCGAGGTCAAGGCGCGCGACGAGATCGACGCGGCGCTCGATGCGGTTCATGCGCGCAGCCGTCAGCGCATCGAGCGTGCGGCCGAAGCGTTCATGGCCGGCCATCAGCATTGGAGCAAATTTTCGCCACGATTCGACGTCATGATCATCCGCCCATGGCGCCTGCCGCGGCACCTGCGCGATGCATGGCGCCCCGACTGGCGGTGACGACCGCGGGGGTCTGTGGCGGGTGAACACGACGAACCTTTGTCGCGCGCTGTACGCTCGCCGAATTGTTATCAGCCGGCCCACGCATCAGCGGCGGCGGCGGCTGGATTTCCCATCGGCTCCTGGCCACAATGCTCGACCTGAGCGACCCCCGCTCGGCGTCAAGCGGCGTTGAGACATTGAATGGCGTGAGCGACCCGATGAGCCTTTTTGCAAGCGAGAAAGCGATCGATCGTGTGACCGGAGCGCGGCCTGACATTGACTGCACGATCAGGCCTCGCCGCGCTTCCGCGCGGGGTCGTCGGTCATGACACCCTCGTTTTCGATCGAATCCGCCCTCACCGCCTTTGGTACGCGCGACGATGATGACCTCGACATCGCGGAGGTCGCGCTGCTGCTGGGTGCGCTCGACCGGCCTT
>VGET01000066.1 GCA_016869195.1 Alphaproteobacteria bacterium
ATCGCAGCGCACGATGCCGGCGGGCGGGGACGCAAGATCGTCGAGGGCGTCGCTCATGGCTTGGTCTCCAGGGCGCGGAGGGCAGCGCGCAGGCGATGCGGCAGCACGGGCACGCGCGTCATTCGCGCGCCGGTCGCGTGGCGGATGGCGGAGAGTATCGCGGGCGCGGTCGGCACCAGCGCGGGCTCGCCCACACCCTTGGCGCCGAACGGCCCGAGCGGCTCGGGCGCTTCGATCAGCATCACCTCGATCACCGGCATGTCGCCGAATGTCGGGATCAGATAGTCGTGCAGATTGTCGGTGCGGCCGGCGATGTATTCCTCCATCAGCGCGAGGCCGAGCCCCTGCGCGATGCCGCCGGTGATCTGGCCCTCCGCGAGTGTTGGGTTGATGGCGAGGCCGACATCATGCGCCGCCGCCATGCGCTTCACCTTCACCGTGCCAAGCGCGATGTCGACCTCGACGAGCGCGATCTGCGCCGCGAACGCATAGGTCGCGTAAGGGTTGCCCTGGCCGTTCGCATCGAGCGGGGTCACTGGCGGGTCGAAGCGCGCCTCGGCGAACGCGACGACACCGCCTTGTGCCGGCAAATCAGCCAACGCCACGCGATGAATCTGCGCACCGTCGCGAATGACGAGTGTCGCACCATCGAGCGCGAGGGTCGCACTCGGCGCGGCATTGGCGAGGCGGAGCAGCTCGGTACGCAGTTTCGCCGCCGCATCGTGCGCCGCGCGGCCCGACACGAAGGTCTGGCGCGAGGCCGAGGTCTTGCCGGCGTCGGCGGTAAGGTCCGTATCGCCGATCACGAGATCGAATACGTCGAGCGTGAGACCGAGCGCGTCGGCCGCGATCTGCGCGAGCACGGTGGTCGAGCCCTGGCCGATATCGACCGCGCCATTCTCGAAGCGCACGCGACCGGCGCGCGTAAGCGCGAGACGCATGGTCGAGGGGTTGGGCATGCCGGTATTGCCGATGCCGTACCAGCCGCAGCCAATGCCGACGCCGAGCCGCGTCGCGGACGGCCGTGCATTGTGGCGCGCGCACGTATCGAGCGCGGCGCGCCAGCGCGGCTCGAGTGCTTCAAGGCAGGGCACGAGGCCCGCACTCGCCTCGAGGCGCTGACCGGTCGCAGTGAGGTCGCCCGCACGGAGCGCATTCCGCTTGCGAAACTCCAGGCGATCCATCTTGAGCGCGAGCGCGAGATCATCCATCAGCGTCTCGCCCGCGATCGCGGCCTGCGGCACACCGAATCCGCGGAACGCGCCACCGTTCGGCCCATTCGTCAGCACGGCGCGCCCGCGCGTCGCGACCGCGTCCATCCGATACGGCCCGCTCGCATGCACCGGCACGCGGGTCGCGACCGTCGGCCCCCAGCTCGCATAGGGGCCGGTGTTGAAATCCGCGTTCATTTCGGCCGCGTGCAGACTTCCCGCCTCATCGCAGGCGAGCCGCGCCTCAATGCGCGCGGGATGCCGCTTGGTGGTCGAGACCATGCTCTCGGGCCGCGAATAGACACAGGCGACCGGGCGACCGGTGAGCCAGGCGCCGAGCGCGATCAAGGGCTGCACGGAGAGATCGAGCTTGCCGCCGAAGCCGCCGCCGCACGCGCTCGGCACCACGCGCACGGCCCCGGGCGCGAGCGCCATGACATGGGCGATCTCATCGCGATCCATATAGGGCGTCTGTGTCGTGGCGTGGACCTCGAGGCGCTCGCCGATCCTGCGCGCCCAGCCGGCCTCGGGCTCGACATAGGCGTGCTCGACATGGGCGGTCTCGAATTTGCCGCTCGCGACATAAGCGGCGCGCGCGATCTCGCCTGCCGCATCGCCGCGCCTCACCTGACCTTCGACCAGGATATTGCCGTGCTTGCCCTTCTGGATCTCGGGCGCGCCGTGCGCGAGCGCGTCATCGAGCGTGGTGAGCGCCGGCAGCGGCTCATAGCGGATCGGCACGTCCGCTTCGCATAGCCCTTCGAGCGCGGCACGCTCGCCGATCAGCGCCAGCACCGCCTCGCCCCGGAAGCGCACCATGCCATCAGCCAGCACCGGCTGGTCCTTGATGTCCGGATAGATGCCGAAGCCATTGCGCGGCACGTCGCGCGCCGTAAGCGCGCGCACCAGGCCGGGGCGCTTCAGAAGGCCCGCGAGATCGCCGATGGTGATTCGCGCATGCGCGTGCGGCGAGCGAAACACGCGGAGCCACAGCGCATCCGCCGGAATGCCATCCGCGCCATAGCGCTCGCTTCCATCGAGCTTCGACGCCCCGTCGAGCCGCGCGATCCGATGGCCAACGACTCGGTCGCTCGATGCTGGAATCACAGATGGTGAGTCGGGGCGCGCGGCCTCGGCGATTGCCGCGACGATCGGCTCATAGCCGGTGCAGCGGCAGAGCACGCCGCCGAGCGCGTCGCGGATCGCGCCATCATCGGGCGCTGGATCACGTGCCAGGAGCGCGGCCGCCGCCATCAGCATGCCCGGCGTGCAGATGCCGCACTGCGCTGCGCCCTCGGCATGGAACGAGGCGCGAAGCCCGTCGAAGCGGCGATCGCGCGCGAGGCCTTCGATCGTTGTGACACGCTTTCCCTCGACCTGCCCGAGCGCCACCATGCACGCACACACCGGCGCCCCATCGAGCAGCACGGTGCAGGCGCCGCAATCGCCCGCCGCGCAGCCGACCTTGGTGCCGGTGAGGCCGAGCTGATCGCGCAGCACGTCGCTCAGCCGGGCGATCCGCGCGCCATGCGCCTCGACCGCGCGCTCATTGACGCTGAAGCGCACGGCCGTTGTCGCGGCCTTCGGCATGGCGCGGCTCATGCGCTCGCCCCGAGCGCGACGAGGCCGCGGCGAATCAGGGTCAATGCCGCCTCGCGCCGATAGTCCGCGCTTGCGCGAATATCATCGATCGGCGCGAGCGGAGCCAGATGCGCCTCGGTCACAATTTCAGCGAGCGAAGCATCGAGCCGGCGGCCATGAAGCGCTGCTTCGAGCGCGGGCAAACGCTGCGCGACCGCCGAGCAGGCGCCGACCGCGACGCCGGCGCGCGTGATCTCCCCCCGAGCGTTCAACTCGAGCGCGAACGCGACCATGACGATCGAGATGACCAGATAGCGTCGCGCGCCGAGCTTCGAGAACAGGCTCACGCAGCGCTCGGCGCTCGGCGCGGGCACCAGGATCGCCGTGACCAGCTCGCTCTCGCGTAGCGCGGTCGCGCGCGCGCCGGTGATGAAGTCGGCGAGTTTTACAACGCGCACGCCATCGCGCGCGCTGAGCTCGATCCCGGCATCGAGCGCCAGGAGGCACGGCACGCCATCGGCCGCCGGCGCAGCGTTGCACAGATTGCCCGCGATCGTGCCGGCGTTCTGGATCTGCACGCCGCCGATCTCGCGCGCCGCCTGTCTGAGGCCATCGAACAGCGGCGGCAAGGGTGCCGCGATCAGCTCGCTCCAGGTCGTGGTCGCGCCGATGCGCCAGTGCGCGCCGCGCCGCTCGATGCCCTTGAGCGCCGCGATCGCTGTAAGATCAAGCGCCGGACGCTCGATCGGCCACTCGACATGCGCCGGATAGATGTCCGTCCCGCCGGCGAGCACGAGCCAGGGCTGTGCCGCGAGCGCTGCCAGCGCCTCATCGAGCGCGAGAGGCCGGAGATAATCGGCCATGGCGGTTCCATCTCGTTCGTAGGCAAACGATTCTTGGGTCGGGCCTGCGGCGTGTCAAGCGCGCTCGGGCAACAATTCCGCCCTCCTCCCGGCCGCATTCTCAATTGTCATCCCGGCCGCGAAGCGCGCCGGGATCCTTGGTGCCGCGAACGCCGGCATGGGCGGCCCTGGCTCCCGGATCGTAAGCCTCGCTGGCCGAACACCGTGGTGTTCGGGCTCGGCTAACGTCCGGGATGACGGA
Organism: Alphaproteobacteria bacterium; assembly: GCA_016869195.1. GTDB lineage: Bacteria > Pseudomonadota > Alphaproteobacteria > UBA828 > UBA828 > SHWC01. Next base: position 3,897 of record VGET01000066.1, read on the forward strand.
CAAGTCTGCGGCTGAGAGGACAGGCGGAGATGAATCAACTGAGTCTCCGCAGCAGCGCGAGAAAGGCCCTGCGCTCACCCGGGCTCAGCGGCGCCAGAATGGCCTCGCTGACCCGAACGCCGTTCGGCGTGATCCTGTCCACCAGCGCGCGACCCTTCGGCGTCAGGCTGAGCACGGTGCGGCGCCCATCACTTGCATCGGGCGCGCGCACGATCAGCCCGCGCGCCGCGAGCCGGCGAATGACGCCGAGGATGGTCGCGCGGTCCATCGCGGTCAGCCGCCCGAGATGATTCTGTGACAGCCTGCCCTCGTCCCGCAGCTTCACTAGTGCGGCAAACTGCGTCGGCGTCAGATCGGCCGCGCCGATGTGCTCAAGAAACAGCGCGGTCGCCCGCTGATGCGCGCGCCGCAGCAGGTGACCGACCTGCTCCTCCACGCGATAGTCCGCAGCGCTGGGAGGCCGCCCGCGTCGCTTATCGTCGGCTCGTCCTTTTCCCTGCCCACGCGCCATTCGCGCTCCATGTGAATGATGCTGACACGCGCTCATCCCGTAGCGCGGCATCATCGTTTCATCGTCTCCCCTTCTTGTCGACCATCAGATGTGAAGCGTGCGCGCTTCTGTTCGATCGGTTACGCTTGAGGCTCTCCGCACGAGGTGTCCCGCGATGGCGGATACGGCCCGGAGCGATGGCAAAGGCGAGCGGCTCGAAGACGTCACCGGTCGAACGCCGTGGGACGTGCTCGCCATCCTCGTCGGCAAGCTGGGCGTGCCGCTGCTCGTGTTGTTTGCGCTTGGCGCCGCCGTATATTTTTCCTGCAGCAGCAGAATGACGCACAGCGCGCCATCGACAACGCACGCCTCGAAGCAACCAAGAAGGCAGAGGCCGAGCTCGAGGCGGCGCGCGACAAGCTGATCACGACCTACAACAGCCTCGGCAGCTTGAGCGAGCAGCAGATCGAGAACATCAAGAAGGTGCTCGAGGTCAACAAGCAGGTGACGCTCGACATCGAGGAACAGCGCGGTAAGCTGAGCCTGCTTGAAAAAGAGATCGCCAACCGCGAAGGCGAGCTCGCCGCCGCTCGTGTCGAAAATGCCAAGCTCAATGACGAGCAGGCCAAGGCGAAGGCGGAGCTTGAGGCGGCGCGGGTCGAGCTCGCGGCGCGTCAGGTCGATGTCGAGAAGCGCGCCAAGGAGACCGAGCGCCTGTCGTCGGAGCTGGCCGCGAAGCAGCGCGCGATCGACACCCAGCAGGCGCAGATCGATCAGCAGCTTGCCAAGATCGGCAAGCTCAAGAGCGACGTCTCCCTGCTGGCGAACGACGTCTACGGCTCGGCCAGGAGCGAGCAGACCGCCGCGATCGCGCGCCGCGTGGTCGAGGAAACCCCGTCCGACATCTTGATGGCGGCCGCCGAGGCGCCCTCGGCGGACACGGTGGAGCGGCTCGACAGCCTGATCGGCGTGCCGGTCTCGACCTTCGAGACGGGCCTGCGCGATGGCAAGCACGGCTACAGCACCTGGCTCCGCGTGACGACACCCGGCGAGAAACGCCAAGCTTATGTCGGCGTCGGCACGCCCGATGCGCGGAATGCCAAGCTCAGCCGCGCGATCATGCTCGAGACCGACGGCGAATTGATTTCCTCGATCGATCCGCCGATCGGCGACGTGATCCTGCTGCGCCTCAACAACCCGGAGCAATGGTTCGGCCGAACCGACTATCTCGTCGGTCGCTTCGAGCCCGCGCGCAATTACGAGGTGATCAAGGAGTTCCCGGCCAATGAGGACACCGTCTGGTCGTTCGCTTCGCTGATCCCACGCGATTCGCCCGGCGCAGAGGTGGCGGTCGCACACGGCGACCCCTCACCCGATCTGATCGTGCTCGATGCCATCGCACTCAAGCGTGACTATGGCGAGATTGCTGCCGGGCTTGCGTCGACGCCGAGCTATGGCCTTGCCATCGCGATGGCGGAGCGCGCGGCCGCGTTCAACCCGGCGCAGCTTGATCTGCGCGAGGTCGAAGCGGCCTTTCCGGACGTCGCCCAGGCGCTGCGGCGGATGGTCGCGGCCGGCGTCGCGCGCAACATGGAGGAGCTTGGCAGCTTCGTCGCCCCGCTGCTCCGGCCCGAGGACGTCGGGCGCCTCGTTGCAATCGTGCTCCGTTCGCGAGTTGAGCTCTATGGCGCAATCGACGTAACCGACTTGGTGCGGGCCGAGAGCGCGCGCGCCGCCAGCAGCGTCATCCAGGCGCCCGTCTATAGCCGGTCCGACAAAGCCGGCCCACCGCCCGCGCCCGAGGAGGCCGAGGCGCGGCGCTATGTCGAGGTCTCGGTCCGGTATGCCACCGACGAAACGCTGCAGTCGCGCCCCGGCGAAGCGGTGCTTCGCCTCGAGGTTGAACCGGGCGCTTCTGGCTGGCGGCTGAGCGCGATCAGGGGCGCGGATTCACGAGCGGCGCAGACCGCCTACTGAACGAGCCTCCTGTCAGCGCACGCTTGGCTTTGACATCCCCCGCGCGTAACGCCTAAATCAGGCCCGCCCGTCGACGGGCATGATCGAGCGCGGAAGGAGCAAGGCGGCGATGGCGCGGCACAGAATAGCGGTGATCCCGGGCGACGGGATCGGCAAGGAAGTGGTGCCCGAGGCGATCCGGGTGCTGGACAAGGTGGCGGCGCGTCACGGGTTTGGCTTCGACTGGCAGAATTTCGACTGGTCTTGCGAGACCTACGCCAAGACCGGGCGCATGATGCCCGAGAACGGCGTCGAGATCCTGAAAGGCTTCGATGCGATCTTCCTCGGCGCGGTCGGCTTCCCCGGCGTGCCCGACCACATCTCGCTCTGGGGCCTCCTGATCCCGCTGCGTCGCGCCTTCCGCCAATATGCCAATGTGCGCCCGATCCGCCTGATGAAGGGCGTGACCACGCCGCTCGCCAATCGCAAGGCGGGCGACATCGACCTCGTGATCGTGCGCGAGAACAATGAGGGCGAATATTCCGAGATGGGTGGGCGCATCTATCGCGGCACCGAGGAGGAATGCGCGATCCAGGAGAGCGTGTTCACCAGGAAGGGTGTCGACCGCATCCTGCGCCATGCCTTCGAGCTCGCGCGCAAGCGGCGCAAGCACGTCACCTCGGCGACGAAGTCCAACGGCATCATCCACACCATGCCCTATTGGGACGAGCGCTTCGCCGCGATCAAGGCCGAGTACCCTGAAATCAAGACCGACCAGTACCACATCGACATCCTGAGCGCGCATTTCGTGGCGCATCCGGACTGGTTCGACGTCGTGGTCGGCAGCAATCTGTTCGGCGACATTCTCTCCGACCTCGGCGCCGCGGTGGTGGGCGGCATGGGCCTCGCGCCCGCGGCCAACATCAACCCCGAGAAGCAGTTCCCCTCGATGTTCGAGCCGGTGCATGGCTCGGCGCCCGACATCGCGGGCAAGCTCATCGCCAACCCGATCGCGCAGATCTGGACCGGCGCGATGATGCTCGATCATCTCGGCCATGAGAAAGCCGCGCGCGAGATCGAGGCCGCGATCGAGCGTGTGCTCGGCGAGAACCGCTGCCGCACCAAGGATCTCGGCGGCAATGCCGGCACCGTGGAAATGGGCAAGGCGATTGCCGCCGCACTTTGATGAAACCACGCCGCCAACCCGCGGCGCAGCCAGGGAGACCGACATGGCCTATCGTCTGACCGTCACCTATCCGAACACGGCCGATGGCCGCTTCGACTTCAACTATTACCGCGACAAGCACATGCCGATGGTGCGTGCCCGCCTCGGCGCCAACGTCACCCGTACCGAGATCGGCAAGGGCATGACCGCGGGCGATGGCGGCAAGGCTGGTTTCGTGTGTGTCGGCCAGGTCTGGTTCAATTCGATGAGCGAGCTCCAGGCCGCCATGAAGCAGCATGGCGCCGAGATCATGGGCGACATCCCGAACTACACCAACATCAAGCCGAATGTGCAGTTCGAGGAGGTGGTGAGTTAGACCTTAAATTCGACTGACCCCTCACCCTCCCATCGCGCCGTGATGGGCCCCTCCCTCTCCCTCAAGGGGAGAGGGCGAAATGGGGTGCCCCGCCTTCAGATGCGGCGAAGTGTTTTCTGTTTCCTCCCCCTTTGTGGTGGAGGGGTCAGGGTGGGGGCGTAGGCCGGAACGCGAAACCAAGTGCCAGCAGGCAGAACAGCGATGACCCTCAAGGACATGACGCGCCGCAGCCACTGGCTCGGCGAGGCGCTCAGAAGCGATGACGACCACGCACCGCCGCTCGCGGGCGATGCCAAGCACGACGTCTGCATCGTCGGCGGCGGCTTCACGGGGATGTGGACGGCACTGCGCTTGAAGGAGGCCGACCCCTCGCTCGATGTCGCGATCATCGAGAAGGATTTCTGCGGCGCCGGCGCGAGCGGGCGCAATGGCGGCTTCGTACTCTCGTTCTGGGCCAAGTTTCTGTCGCTGAAGAAGATCTGCGGCGAGGAAGAGTCGGTGCGCGTGGCCAAGGCCTCGGCCGACAATGTGGCCGAGATCGGCCAGTTCTGCGCGGCTCACAACATCGACAGCCATTTCCGCTATGACGGCTGGCTCTGGGCCGCGACCAGCGCCGCCCAGCTCGGCGCGTGGCAGGGCACCATGGATGCGGCCGAGAAGTGGCAGCTTCACCCGTTCGAGGAATGGACGCCCGATCAGGTGAAAAAGCGCTCGGGCTCGGATCGTCATATCGCGGGCGTGTTCGAGCCGACCGCCGCGACCGTGCAGCCCGCGCTGCTCGCGCGCGGCCTCAGGCGCGTGGTGCTGTCGAAGGGCGTGCGCATTTATGAAGAGACGCCGCTCGCCTCGCTCGATACTGGCAGGCCACCCAAGGTGGTGACGCCGCGCGGCACGATCACGGCCAAGAAGGTCGTGCTCGCGATGAATGCCTGGGGCATTCGCTTCGCGGAATTGCGCAAGGGCATCGTCGTCGTGTCGAGCGATATCGTCGCGACCGCGCCCGCGCCCGCCAAGCTGAAGGAGATCGGCTACAGCGACGGCATGTGCATCTCGGATGGGCGCACGCTCGTGCACTATCTGCGCACCACCAAGGACGGCCGCATCGCCTTCGGCAAGGGCGGCATGAACGGCAATCTGCCGTTCGGCGGCAATGTCGGCGAGATGTTCGACGGGCCCTCGAGCCTGAAGGCCGGCGTCGAAGAATGGTTCCGCTGGACCTATCCGAAGCTCGCCGACGTCAAGATCGAGGCGAGCTGGACCGGGCCGATCGATCGATCGAAGACCGGCTTGCCCCATTTCCATCATCTGCCGGGCTCGCCCGACATCGTCTACGGCATCGGCTATTCCGGCAATGGCGTGGGCCCGACGGCGATGGGCGGGCGCATCCTCGCGTCCCTGGTTCTGGAGAAGAAGGACCAGTGGTCGAATTGCGGCCTGGTCCGGCCGCTGACGCGCGACTTTCCGCCCGAGCCGATCCGCTATGTCGGCGGCAAGATCGTGCAAAAGGCGGTGGCCGCGAAGGACCGCGCGGAGGACGCGGGCCGCGAGGCCGGCCCGGTAATCTCCTACCTCGCGAGCTTCGCGCCTGCCGGCCTCTCGCCCTTCAAGGGCCAGAAGGCAGGGCTCGAGGAGAAGCACTGAGGGGTGCACACTTTTTCTTACGTCATCCTGGCGCACGCTCAATTGTCATCCCGGCCGCGTCTGTGCCCATCGGCGGCGGTCCGAACCCGCGTGACGCTCGGTGGTCTGAGTGCCGCCGGTGGCAAAGAGGCGAGCCGGGATCCATCGCGCCGCAGACACCAGCCTGTGTGGCCCTGGTTCCCGGGTCGCAAGCGTCGCAACCGGGCGCCTTCGGCGCGCGGGCTCCGCTAACGCCCGGGATGACGATCTGGTAGCGGCGACACCGATAAATCCTCCCGTCATTCCTCGGCGGCGTTTCGCCGACCGAGGAATCCATGGCGGGGCCAGAGTCCGCTGATCGATGGATTTTCCGACCGCACGCTCAATTGTCATCCCGGCCGCGTCTGTGCCCATCGGCGGCGGTCCGAACCCGCGTGACACTCGGTGGTCTGAGCGCCGCCGATGGCAAAGAGGCGAGCCGGGATCCATCGCGCCGCAAATGCCAGCCTGTGAGGCCCTGGTTCCCGGGTCGCAAGCGTCGCAACCGGGCGCCTTCGGCGCGCGGGCTCCGCTAACGCCCGGGATGACGATCTGGTAGCGGCGACACCGGCCGGGGATGGCAGCTGACCACACGGCCAGTACGGTTGACTCCCAGCCTTCTCCAAAGAACACTGCCTTCGCGCTTTTTCGATGGTTCTTCAAGGGAGAGTTCGCGTGGGTCATCTGGTTGGTATCGACGTCGGGGGCACGTTCACGGATTTCGTGGCGTACGACCCCTCGACGAAGCAGTTGAAGGTGTGGAAGACGCTTTCGACCCCGCGCGACCCCGGCGAAGGCATCCTGAAGGGCATCGAGAAGGGCGAGGCGGTCGACAATATCGAGCATTTGCGCTTCGGCACCACGATCGCGACCAACGCGATCCTCGAGCGCAAGGGCGCGACCGTCGCCTACATCACGACCGAGGGCTTCAAGGACGTGCCGTTCATCCAGCGCGGCAAGCGGAAAGCGCACTACGACATCACCTGGGTGAAGTCGAAGCCGCTGGTCAGGCGCCGCCACTGCTACGAGGTGCGCGGGCGCATCACGGCGCGGGGCGAGGAATACACGCCCCTGGATGAGGCGAATGTCGAGGTGATCGCGAAGGCCATCGCGGCCGACAAATCGGTCGAGGCGGCGGCCGTGTGCCTGCTCTTCTCCTATGTCACACCGGTGCACGAGCGGAAGATCCAGGAGATCTTCGCCAAACACTGCCCGGGCAAGCCGCTTTCCGTGTCCTATGACGTGCTGCCCAAGTGGAAGGAGCATGAGCGCTCCTCCACCACGATCGCGGACGCCTATGTGAAGCCGCTGGTCAGCCGGCATTTGAAGGAACTCAAGAGCCGCTTCGAGAAGCGCGGCATCGGCACCAGGCGCATCGCCGTGATCCGCTCGAACGGCGGCGAGATGACGATCGACAGCGCCGCCGACATGCCGGTGCAGATGACGCTCTCCGGGCCGACCGGCGGCGTAGTCGGCGCCAAGCACATCGCGAAGCTCACGGGGGTCGACCATCTCGTGACCCTCGACATGGGCGGCACCTCGACCGATGTCGCGACCGTGGTGAATGGGCGCGAGAGCTTCACCACGAGCTTCGAGATCGAGTTCGGCGTGCCGATCCAGATTCCGATGATCGACATCCGCACCATGGGCGCGGGCGGCGGCTCACTCGCCTGGATCGATAAAGGTGGCATGCTACGCGTCGGCCCTGAGAGCGCGGGAGCCGACCCCGGCCCCGCCTGCTATGGCATGGGCGGCACGCGCGCAACCGTCACCGACGCCAATGTCGTGCTCGGGCGCATCAACCCGAAGAATTTCCTCGGCGGCCAGATGTCGCTCGATGTTGCGGCGGCGGCCCGCGCGGTCGATGAGGTGGCGAAGGCGATCGGCAAGACGCGCGAGGAAACCGCGCTTGCCATGGTGCAGATTGCCAACAACAACATGATCGGGGCGCTGCGCTGGGTGTTGACCGAGCGCGGCCTCGACCCGCGCGACTTCACCCTGCTTGCGTTTGGCGGCGCCGGCCCGGTGCACGTGACCGATCTCATGTATCACGCCGGCATCCCGAGCGGCATCGTGCCCAACCATCCCGGCCAGTTCTCGGCCTTTGGTTTTATCACGACGGACGCGCGCATCGACCTCGAGCGCACCGCGCAGATGACCTCGAAGGCGTTCGATGCGAGCCACGCCAACCGCGTGCTGAAGGATCTGATGCGCGAGAGCGTCGCCGCGCTGAACGAGCAGGGCTATACCGACCGCATCGAGATTCACCGCTCGCTCGAGATGCGCTATTTCGGACAGAATCACGAGCTCGACGTACCGATCGGGTTCGACGAGTTCAACCCGAAGACGATCGCGTCCATCTGGGACAGCTTCCACAAGGCGCACAAGGCGCGCTTCAATTTCGACATCCCGGGCGAGACGATCGAGCTGATCTCGATCAAGGTGACGGCGCTGTCCTTGAGCGAGAAGCCCTCGCTGCCGAAGCTCAAGAAGGGCTCGGGCGCGCCCAAGCCTGTCGGCCGCCGCCCGGTGATCTTCGAGCAGGGCGCGACGGATACGCCGATCTATGACCGCGGCGCGCTCCTGGCCGGCGACGCCTTCACCGGCCCCGCGGTAATTGAGGAGCCGGCGTCGGTGACGGTGGTCAGGCCGGGCGATGCGGTGAAAATCGACGATTATGGTAACATCCTCATCGGCCGCGTCGCGGCGGGGTGAAGACTGCCGAGGACCACAAAGGCACGAAGACACAAAGGCTGCATTTTACTTCGTGCCTTGGTGTCTTTGCGGTGAAGGTCTTGGTGGCGATGAGGCGAACCCTAGGCCGTCATTGCCGGGCTTGACCCGGCAATCCAGGGCCCAAGACTGGATGCCCCGGTCCAGCCGGGGCATGACGAAAAGAGAACGATGCAGCGGCGGACGTTGAAGGAGTGCCTGCGATGGATATGGTGACGATGAACATCATCGACTCGGCGATGGTTGCGATCTGCCGGGAGATGGGCGTGAACGTGCAGAAGACCGCCTATTCGACGATCTTCTCCGAGGCCGAGGACTTCACCTGCGCTTTGGCCTCGCCTGAGGGCGAGATGATCTCGGTGGCGGAGTTCTGCCCGGCGCAGATCGGCGGCGTGCCGCTCCTCGTGCGCTCGATGGTGCGCGAGATCGGTCCCAACCAGATCAACGAGGGCGATGTCATCGTCCACAACGACCCCTATCGCGGCGGGCTGCACACGCCCGAGCACACCATGTTCAAGCCGATCTTTGTCGACGGCGAGCTGATGGGCTTCGCGGTCTGCATCGGCCATTTCGTCGAGGTCGGCGGGATGGTGCCGGGCGGCTTCCCCGGCGAGGCCACCGAGATCTTCCACGAGGGCCTGCGCGTGCCGCCCGTGAAGATCATCAAGCGCGGCGAGGACGTGCCCGAGGTGTGGAAGCTGCTCCTCGCGAACGTGCGCACGCCGCGCGGCAATTATGGCGATCTGCGCGCCCTCATCAGCGCGGTTGATCTCGGTGAGCGGCGCCTGAAGGAGCTGATCGGCAAATACGGCAAGCCGACCTTCCGCCAGACCGTGTCGGACCTGATGGATTATTCCGAGGCGCGCATGCGTGCCGAGATCAAGGCCTTCCCCGATGGTCACTACGAGTTCGAGGATTTCATCGAGGACGACGGCATCGAGAACAAGGAATACAAGATCAAGGTCACGATGCACATCCAGGGCGATGAGGTGGTGATCGACTACACCGGCTCCTCGCCGCAGGCCAAGGGCCCGATCAACGCGACCTTGGGTGTCGCGTGGTCGGCCTCCTACAACGCGATGCTGAACCTGACCGACCCCTCGATCCCGAAGAACTCGGGCTGCTTCCGCCCGATCCGCGTGGTGGCGCCCGCCGGCACGGTGATGAACGTCAATTATCCGGGCTCCGAGGTCGGCGGCAACACCGAGACCCACCCCTTGATTGTCGCCTGCATCCTCGGCGCGATGTCTGAAGCCGCACCCGACCGCGTCATGGCGTCCGAGGGCACGACCCATGGCTGCTTCGTGTTCGGCGGCTATGACGAGCTCAATGACGAGCCGTTCGGCGCGTTCGACTTCTCCTATGTCGGCTATGGCGGCCGCTCGTTCGCCGACGGCAATGACGCGACCGATTCGATCAACGGCAATTGCGCCAACACGCCAACCGAGGTGTTCGAGACGCGCTTTCCCTGGATCGTCGAGGAATACGCGCTCAGGCAGGATTCGGCTGGCGCGGGCGAGCATCGCGGCGGCTTCTCGATCTCGAAGACCATGCTCGCGACCGGCTCGGTCATGATCAGCCAGATGACCAACAAGCATAAGCGCCGCGCCTGGGGCCTCAAGGGCGGCAAGGAAGGCCTGCCCGGCGCCACGCTTTATCTGCCCGCCAACGGCAATCGCTGGCAGACCATCTCGGACGCCTTCGGCAAGATCTCGCCCAGCAAATACTCGAACGTGCCGATCAAGCCGGGCGAGCGCGTCTCGGTGAAGGCGCCGGGCGGTGGTGGCTATGGCGACCCGAAGAAGCGCGACAAGCGGCTCATCGTGGATGACGTGCTCGACGGCTTCATCTCCAAGAAGGCGGCGAAATCCGATTATGGCTTCGAGGACCGCTGGGTCGAGCAGTTCGGTGGCCCGCCGCCGAGCAAGGCGGCGGAATAGCGCGGCCTTCCTTCCGTCATCCCCCTCCCCCGACTTGATCGGGGGATTGACCGGGGGATCCAGGGCCACAGAGATGATCATGCGGCCGCCCTGGATGGCCCGAACATGTATGGACGGCCCCGGTGCAAGG
>VGET01000067.1 GCA_016869195.1 Alphaproteobacteria bacterium
TTTGCGGAGGGTGCGCGCGTTAACTCTATGCTTTTAAGCTATGGCAAGAATAGCATGACGATATTTCCCCTCGCGTCTCGGCCACTCCATCCTTTGCCTATGGTCGGACGTCGTTGATCGCTTCGATAGCGATCCGAAGTCGGAGAGCCGAAGGAGAGGGAAGATGAAGCTCGTCAAGTTCGCCAGCACTTTTCTTGTCGCCACGCTGTTCACGGTCGCGGGCGTTGCCGCCGCTGACCTGACGCTCAAGATCGAACATGTCCGCAGCGACAATGGCGTCATCTCCGTCGCGCTCTACAATGCGAAGGACCGTTTCCTCGCCGACGGCGCCGCGGTGCGCTCAGCCGACGTTCGTGCCATGAAGGGCGTCACCCCGGTGGTGTTCAAAGACCTGCCGCCCGGCGAGTATGCCGCGGCCGTCTTCCACGACGAGAACGCCTCCGGCGAGTTCGACACGAATTTCATCGGCCTGCCCGAAGAGGGCTATGGCTTTTCGAATGGCGCCAGAGCCGGCTTCGGGCCGCCTTCGTTTGATGAGGCTGCGGTCGTGGTCTCAAGCGAGTCCTCGACCGAGGTGGATCTGGTCTACTGATCGTCTCGGAACAGTCTTCGATCACCATTCGGTTTCGTATCCCCGTTTTCTCCCGTCCGCACTACCTCCCTGACTTGCGGCGCCTTCGGGCGCCGCTTTTCTTTTGTGCTGCTGCCTCGCGAGCGCCCGTGACTCAGGTCGGTAGCTCGGCTATGTCCAGGCTGCAGGACAGGCAGGAGTAGGGCAGCCATGACCCAGACCTTGGCGGGAGCGCACGCCTTCATCACGGGCGGTGGCAAGGGCATCGGGGCGGCGGCCGCGTGGGCGCTGGCGGCGCTCGGCGCGCGCATCACCGTAACGGGCCGCGACGTGGCGGCGATTGAGGAAACCGCCGCGTCGTTGCCGGCGGCGCGCGCGTTGCAGCTCGACGTGACCGACGAGGCCGGCATCAAGCGCGTGCACGCGGCGGCAGTCGAGGCCTTCGGGCCGGTGCAGATTCTGGTCAACAACTCCGGTATCGCCGAGACGGCGCCGGTGCTCAAGATCACGCCGGCCATGGTTCGACGGCTGATGGATGTCAATCTGATCGGCGCGTTGCTTTGCGCCCAGGCGGTTCTGCCGGCCATGGTCGCCGCGCGCCAGGGTAGAATCATCAATATCGCGAGCCTTGCCTCGGTCCACGGCCCCGCCTATCTTGGCGCCTATGCCGCGTCCAAGCACGCGCTCCTTGGCCTGACTCGTGCCATGGCGAATGAGACCGCGAAGCAGGGCATCACGGTCAACGCCGTATGCCCAGGCTATGTCCGCACCGGCATGGTCGAGCGCGGCCTCGAGAACATCATGGCCAAGACCGGCAAGAGCCGTGCCGAGGCCGAGGCCGAGCTGGTCAAGCACAACCCGCAGGGACGCCTGATAGAGCCGGACGAGGTGGGCGCGACCGTCGCTTGGCTGGCACAGCTGGAAGCGCGCTCGGTGACGGGCCAGGCGATCGTGATTTCGGGCGGCGAGGTGATGTAGATAACCGGTGACCGCGGCGCCGGTGAGGTTCGCGGGAAGGCGTGGAGACTTCGCCGGAAGGTTGTTAGTGTCTCCATTGGCGAGTTGAGACGCTGCCGAGGTGATCGTGTCGACCCTGACCCGCTACACGATAGGCCACGATGATCGCGCGCTGATCGAGCAGTTTCGGCGCAAGCCGGTCGGCCCGCATTCTCCGGCGCTCCAGCGCCTGCTCAATCGCATGCGGGGCGCCGATGTCGAGGGCAAGCACGTTCTCCTCAGCCTCGTGCCGCACAAGCGCTGGGTGGTGGCGGAGTTGCAGGGGCGGGGCAAGTCGCCCAAATCGATTGGAATCGAGGTCGACAGTCTCGCTGCCGGCGAGTGGGAAATCTTCAAGCTGCGCTGGCATCGACTGACCGGCGATCGGCTGACGGATTGAGATCAAACATGGCCCTGCTCGAGGTTGATGGCATCACCGCCGGCTATCACGGCCAGCCGGTCCTCCGCGAGATCTCGATCGAGATCGAAGAGGCGGCGACGGTCGGCATCATCGGGCCCAACGGCCATGGCAAGACCACCTTGCTCAATTGTATCTCCGGATTGGTGCCGCTGATGAGCGGCGACATCCGGCTCGATGACCGGACAATCAAGGGCCTCCCGGCCAATCGCGTGGTCTCGCGCGGCATTGTTCACGTGCCACAGGGTGACCGGATTTTTCCCGAGATGTCGGTGCGCGACAATCTGATCATGGGCGCGTATCTGCCGGCGGCCTACAAACTGGTTTCCAAACGGCTGCCCGAGATCTTCGAGATCTTCCCGCGCCTCCACGAGCGTCAGAATCAAATCGCTAGCACACTCTCGGGCGGCGAGCGGCGCATGCTCGGCATTGGTCGCGGGCTCATGGCCGATGGGCGCATCCTCATGGTCGATGAGCCCTCGCTCGGGCTCGCGCCGATCGCGGTCGACCTGATTTACGACGTGCTGCGCCGCCTCAAGGCCGAGGGCCGCACGATCCTGATCGTCGAAGAGAACATCAGCCGCATCATGGATTTTGCTGACCACATCTATCTCATCGATCACGGCGAGATCGTGTGGAGCGGTGAACCGCAGGAGCTGCACGGGCGCCCCGAGCTGCTCGAGACCTATCTCGGCGGCTGACGCCGCCGGATCAAGTCAATCGGGTTGCAACAAACCAAGCTGTGTCGCCTTGGCGACCGCCTGGGTTCGGTTGTTGGCGCCGAGCTTGTTTATCGCATTCTTGAGATGAAGCCGCACGGTCTCGACCGAGCGACCGAGGATGTGGGCGACATCCTGCGCGGTGCGGCCGCCCGCCGCCCAGCGCAGGCACTCGATTTCGCGCGGGCTGAGCCGCACGGGCAGGGCGACCACGATCTGGCTCTCAAAGCCCTTCTCATGCACCGTCTTGTGGAAGAGGTGGGTGAGATGGAACATCGTCTCGCGGGTCTGCTCGCGAATGTGGTGCCAGTTCGCCGATGATCGGTCGACGATCGCGCTGACCACGGCAAAGCGCCCACCCGGCAGGTGCACCGGAATGGTCATGCCGCGACCGAGGCCGAAATCGGCCAAATAGCGCCATGCCTGCCGCTCGAACGGGTGCAGCGTGTCCCGGGCTTGGACGTCATCCCAGTCGAACGGCAAGGTGCCGTCGAAGCAGGCGCGGTAATAGGGATCGAATGAGCCGAAGCGCTCCCAGCCGCGTTCCCACCCTTGTGGAAAATTCCGCACATTGAGCCGGAGCGGTATCCATTCGCCGTCCGGCAGCCGCGGCGGCACCCGCTGATAGGCGTAGAGCACCTGGGTGTAGCCGAGCCCCGCCGTAATGCCCATCAAGCGGTCGAGGCCGTCACCGAAGCTATCGGCGCGACCCAGCTCGTGGGCATACCCGTCCAGCAGTCCGGCCATGGCAACCTCCCTTGCCACCGTCCTCTTGCTTGGCCCATTGGACGGTGACGCCCGGCCTATCGTTCGGCTCCCTGAATCGGGAGTTCGATCGGTCGCTTCTTTCTTGTGATCACATCCTACGTCAGCCAACCGTAAAATCCAAACGAGCTGTTCTACCCCCTCCCCAAAATGGGGAGCCCGATCGGGGGGCTGCCGCATCAGCCTGAGACGCCGACAATCCTTTCGGGCGCCACCGACGATGCGCGCTAAGTCGCGCGGAAATCGACGGTTTCGCCCGAAGACCTCGAGGGGGAAGGCTCATGCATCTGACGGTCCGAGAAGAAGAGCGTATCCAATTGTGGGCCGCCGCAGAGATGGCACGCCGCCGTCTCGATCGCGGGGTCAGGCTCAACTATCCGGAGGCGGTCGCCCTCATCTGCGACGAGATCCTGGAGCGCGCCCGCGAGGGCAGCATTCCCATGTTGACCGACATGATGGAGTACGGCGCCACGATCCTGAAGAAGAAGGACGTGATGGAGGGCGTCGCCCAGATGATGAAGATCGTGCAGGTCGAGGCGATGTTCCCGGATGGCACCAAGCTCGTCACCGTCATGAACCCGATCAGAGACTGATCCGCTGCGCGAGGGAGGCTTCAATGGCCGAGAGAAAATGGTCGCCGCCGCCGATTCCGAAATCCGTCGTTCCGAAGGAGGCGTTCGATGTGGGCGAGCCCGCCATGTGCGGCGCCATCGAGTTCGCCCCGGGCGACATCGTCATCAATGAAGGCCGCCCGACCAAGGAGATCGTGATGGTCAATTCAGGCGACCGGCCGATTCAGATCGGTGCGCACTACCACCTCGCCGAGTGCAACAAGGCGATGGCCTTCGATCGTGAGGCCGCGTTCGGCTATCACCTCGACATTCCAAGCGGCACGGCGGTGCGCTTCGAGCCGGGCCAGAGCCGCAAGGTGCAGATCACCACCTTCGTCGGTCGCGAGGTTGCCTTCGGCATGAACAACATGACCAACGGGACCACGCGTTCCGACATCATCAAGCGTCAGACCATGCAGCGCCTGAAGGCCGCCGGCTATTGCTTTGAGGACGAGCGCTATCCGGTGCGCACGCCGGCTGATAAGCGGTTCGGCGCGAAGAAGAAGAGCAAGTAGGCGGGCAGCGGATCACGGAGGAAATGCCATGAGCATGAAGATCAAGCGTCCCGACTACGCGGCGCAATATGGGCTGACCACGGGTGACCGCATTCATCTGGCGGACACAGGCCTCGTGGCCGAGATCGAGCATGACTATACGACCTACGGCGATGAGCTCGTGTTCGGCGGCGGCAAGACCATTCGCGACGGCATGGGGCAGGCGTCGAAATGGAAGGCGTCGGACGGCGCACTCGACATCGTGGTCACCAACGCGGTGATCATCGATCCGTTCCTCGGCATCGTGAAGGGCGATATCGGCATCAAGGACGGCAAGATCGTCGGCGTCGGCAAGTCCGGCAATCCGGACACGATGAACATCACGCCGGGCCTGATCGTCTCGCCCAACACCGACATTCTTTCTGTCGAAGGCATGATCTGCACGCCGGGCTTTGTCGACATTCACCCGCACTTCGATTCCGTGCAGCAGCTCTACGAGTATCAGAACTCCGGCTTCACGACGGTGATCGGCGGCGGCTCGGGCCCCAAGACGGTCGGCATCGAGTGCCCCGGCGTGTGGAGCCTGCATCGCATGCTCGAGGCCATGGGGGACATCCCGCTCAATTTTGGCAATTTCGGCAAGGGCAATGCGGCGACCAAGGGTGCACTGATCGAGCAGGTCGTGATCGGCGGCGCGACCGGCCTCAAGATTCATGAGGACTGGTCGTCCTCGCCGGCCGCCATCGAATCGACCATGGACCTCGCCGATGAGCTCGACTTCCAGGTGCAGATCCATGCCGACACGCTGAACGAGACCGGCTATTACGAAGATACGCTGGCCGCGATCAATGGCCGAGTCATGCACATCTATCACTGTGAGGGCGCCGGTGGCGGCAACGCGCCCGACATCATGCGTTGCGTGATGGAGCCGAACCTGTTGCCGAGCTCCACCAACCCGACCAATCCGTTCTCGATCAACACGTACGACGAAGAAATCGACATGTTGATCACGTGCCACAACCTGAACAAGAACGTGCCGACCGACATCGCGTTCATTCAGGGTCGCGCGCGGGCGGAGACCATGCGCGCCGAAGATGTGCTGCACGATGTCGGTGCGATCAGCATGATCGGCTCGGACAGCCAGGGCGTTGGCCGTGCCGCCGAGAGCGCCCAACGATCGTTTCAGCTTGCGGCGGTCAACAAGGTGCGCTTCGGGCGCCTGCCGGAAGATGGCAAGAACAACGACAATTTCCGCATCCGCCGCTATCTCGCCAAGGTCACGATTAACCCGGCAATCACCTTCGGCGTCGACTCCTATGTCGGCTCGATCACGCCAGGCAAGCTGGCAGACCTCGTGTTCTGGCGGCCCGGGTTTTTCATCGCGAAGCCCGAGGTGACGGTGAAGGGTGGCTTTATTAGCCACGCGGTGATGGGCGATCCCGCAGGCTCGCTCATGACCTGCCAGCCGCTCAAGTACCGCCCGCAATATGGCTCGTTCGGTGCCAATCCGGGACGCCTCAGCTATTCGTTCGTGACCCAGGCGGCGATCGATGCCGGTCTCGAAGGGAGGCTCCGTTCGCATCAGACGCTCGTGCCGGTGAAGCGCACGCGCACGATCTCGAAGCGCGACATGGTGCACAACAACAACATGCCCGACCTCGAGATCGATCCCGAGACCTATAACGTCTACATGAATGGCGAGCGGATTACGGTGAAGCCGGCGAAGACGCTCCCACTCACACAGCTGTTTTATTTTCGATAGGATTGCCGGAGCGCGGGCGCCACAACCCGCCTGCGCTTAGGTTTCAGCCATGTCCGTCATCGAGCGCATCCTTGGCCAGATCGACACGCTTACGCCGCGACCGGCGAAGCGTGATCGACTGGTGTTGAGCTCGGAGGAGCGGGCGAGCCCTCATATGGTTGCCTACACCGAGTCAGGCCGGGCGGTGCGCATGTCACTGCAACGTGGCAGCGAGCTCAATGAGGGCGACGTGCTCGCGATCTATGACGATACGGCGATCGTCGTCGCTGCGGCCGAAGAGGAGCTGTTCTTCGTCCGGCCGAAAGATGCGTTCGACGCCTCGGTCGCGGGCTATCAGCTCGGCAATCTGCACCGCCCGGTGCGCTTCACGCGAGAGGCTTTGCTGACACCGGCGGACCCGATGGTGGCAGACCTCCTGCAGCGGCTCGGTATTGCCTTCGAGAGGCGGCGGGCGCCGTTCGTCGGCGCGCGCTATGGCGCCTATGCCGCGCACCACGCTCACAGCCACGACCATGATCACGACCACGCCCATGGCCACGGCCATCATCACCACCATCATCACGGCTCGCACGAAGGATGAGCAATCAACCCTCAGAGCCGTTGCTCGTGATGCTGCAGGTGGCGAACGCGGCGTTCCCGACCGGCGCGTTCAATCACTCTTTCGGCTTCGAGACTCTGATCGAGCACGGCACGATCCACAACGCCACAAGCCTTGAATCCCATTGCCGCGACTGGCTGCGCTATGCGGTGGCACCGGCGGATGGCGCGGGCGTGGCGCTCGCACATCGGGCGTGGCGCGCGAATGATGAGCGGGGGCTCAAGGCGATCGATGAGACGCTCGGTGCGCTCAAGCTTGCGCGCGAGGTGCGCGATGCCTCGATCCGTTGTGGGCGCGCGCTGCTGAGCGCGCTGAATGACGTTTTCGAGCCCTCTCCGCTCGCCTCGCTCGGCGCGGCCATTCGTGCTGGGCAGCTCGAGGGCCATCAGGGAACGGTGTTCGGTGCGGGGGCGGCGGCGTTGGGCGTCAGCGAGCGTGACGGGGTGCTGGCGTTTCTGCAGTCGAGCCTGATCAACATGACCTCCGTTGGCGCGCGGCTCATTCCGCTCGGCCAGGTAGAGACGCAACGGATCGTTGCGCGCGCCCAGGGGCTCATCCAGGAATCGGTCACGCTGGCGCTCGATCGACGGCTTGGTGACCTCGGCAGCACCACGATTGCCTTCGACATCGCGGCCATGGAGCACGAGCGCCTGACGACGCGCCTCTGCATGTCATGAAAATCACGGCAGAATACGCGTGTGAAATGTAGGTTTAGCGAACAGAGTAGAGCAAGAGCGCGCAAGCGCCCGACGGAAGCGCCAGAAGGACAGTGGGAGATGGAGTATGCGTAAACCAGTTAGGATCGGAATCGGCGGGCCCGTCGGCTCGGGCAAGACCGCGCTGCTCGTTCAACTTTGCCGGGCCATGGGGCAGCGCTATTCGGTGGCCGCCATCACGAACGACATCTTCACCAAGGAGGATGCTGAGTTCGTCATTCGATCGGGCGCGATCGATCCGGCCCGCGTCATGGGCGTGGAGACCGGCGGGTGCCCGCACACGGCCATCCGCGAAGACGTCTCGATGAACCTGCAGGCGGTCGAAGACATGGTCGGCAGGTTCCGCGATCTCGACATCATTTTTGTCGAGAGCGGCGGCGACAATCTGGCGGCGACCTTCAGTCCCGAATTAGTCGACACCCACATCTATGTCATCGACGTCGCCGAGGGCGACAAGATCCCGCGCAAAGGCGGCCCCGGCATCACCAAGTCACCGCTCCTCGTGATCAACAAGATCGATCTCGCGCCTCATGTCGGCGCCGACCTCGGCGTCATGGAGCGGGATTCGAAGAAGCAACGTGGTCAGCGCCCATTCCTCTTCACCAACATGCGCACCGGCGAAGGGCTCGACAAGGTGATCTCGTGGATCGAGCGCGATGCCTTGTTGCTCGACTCGCAGAAGAGAAGCGCGTGACGAGTTCCGCCGCTGTGACGCTCAGGATTGCGCCCGATCCCGAATGGATCATCGGCAAGCATGCGCTCTTGAACCTGCGCGCGATGATCCGCAATGGGCGCACCGAGATCGATCCGCATTCCTGGCGCATCCCCTATCAGTGGCAGGGCTATCACTATCAGGATCACGATGATCAGCCGTTCATCCTGCTGCTCAACAGCGCCGGCGGCTTTGTCGAAGGCGACGTGGCCGAGCTTGCGGTCACACTCGAGCCGGGAACGCGCATGCTTGCCACCGGTACCGGCGCCAGCCGCTTCTACAAATGCCTCGAAGGCGCAACCTCGCGCGAGCTGGTCACGGTCTCGGTCGGTGAGGGTGCGCTCTTCGAGTATCTGCCGGACGAGGCCATTCCGTTCGCCGACAGCATCGTCGAGCGACGCACGCTCCTGGACCTCGCGCCGACCGCGCGACTGTTCGCGAGCGACATCATCGCTGCCGGTCGCATCCATTACGGCACGTCGGGCGAGGCCTTCGTTTTCGAGCGGTTGTTTTCTGAGATCGAGGTGCGCCGGGGCGGCCGCACGATCGCGCTTGATCGCTTGATCGCGAGCGGCGCGGCCGAGGTGCAGGCGCTCCGCCAGCACTGGGCCGGCGCCAATCACATGATCACGATCCTGGCCGTTGCGCCGGATTTCGGGCCGGGTCTCGAGGACCAGTGTCACGCGGCGCTATCGACGGCGCCGGTCATTCGCGCCGGGGTCACGCGGATGGGTCCGCTCGTCGTGGTGCGCGCGCTCACGATAGAGACCTACGAGGCGCACGAAACGGTCTACGCGATCTGGGAGGTGCTACGCCCTGTGCTGGCCGGCAAGGCCGCGCGCCCGATCAGGAAGAACTGACCGCGCAGCGCCGCACGGCGCGGCTATGCGACGGTCGCGTTCCTGAGCCGATAGAGCAGCCCGAATCCGTCGCCCCGCAACAGCTCCAGGCGCCCGCGCAGGAGAATACGCTGTTCGGTGGTCGGCACCCCTGCGGCTGCATCCACCTCGATGAGCGAGGCCATACCGCCCGGCATGCAATAGGGGCAGTGCGCCGGAAAAGCCGTAAGCAGGAACTGGCGCTGCTTCGCCTGATCGTCATAGGGCAGCATGTAGCCCTCGACGGTCACGTCCTTGCCGTCGAGCGCTTCGACTTGCGGGTCGAAGGCGAAGGCGTCGGACCAGCCATCACCCGCTACCTGCGAGAGCATGCGCCATGACAGCACGCCGTCCCGTTCAGGGATTTCGGGCAACAGCGCGGTCGTGTGGACCACTTCGAGGCTCTTCGCCGAGCGCGTCGCGGCGACCAGACCCACAAGGGCCACGCCGCCGGCAAGGAGCCCGCGGCGGGAGACGCCTCCCCCGTGACTCGTAGAGCCCCAGGGGCCACGAAGAGCCGGTCGGGTCGAGGGTCGATCAACCATGGAAGCCTCCACGCTGCCAACGAATCCGATACTAAGTAACAAACTCGCATCGGCATTTCCAGCCACGTCTTCAAGAAATCGCTCGCCCGCCCTGTGGCAAAACGAGGTGTGTTCAGAGCGCGCCCGCCTCACGCGCTTTGGCGATTTCCGACTCCGAAAGGCCGAGCAGGGTCTCCCACACATAGCGCGCGTGCTCGTTGAGCGAAGGTCCGAGCGTTTCGACGGCGCCCGGGGTCTCGGAGAGGCGCGGCACGATGCCCGGCACGACGTAGTCGCGGCCGTCATGGTGGTCGACGTGATGATGTAGCACGCCGCGCGCGGCATAGTGCTGGTCGGCGAAGATGTCGCGAATGTCGGTGACCGGTGCGCAGGGAATCTCGCCGGCGACGCAGGCCTCAATCAGCGCGTCGCGGTCCATCGATTGGGTGAAGGCGGCCGCCCAGCCATTGACCGCGTCGCGCTCCGGCACCCGCGTGCGCCCGTTTGACCAGCGCTCGGGCGCCGGGCTGCCATGGGCCGCGACGAGCGCGGCAAACCGTTCGAAGATGCGATCGCTGGTGCAGGCGATGGCGACCCATTTGCCATCGCGCGTTGGGTATTGGCCATGGGGGCACGCGGTCACGGTGTAGACGCCTTCGCGCCCGCGCACACTGCCATTGAACGCGAAGGCCGGCGCGATCTCGTCAAGAAAGCGGAAGATCGTTTCATAGAGCGCAATGTCGATGACCTGGCCGCGGCCGGTCTGCTCGCGCGCACGCAAGGCCACCATCAGGCCGAAGGCGCCGAACAAACCGGAGGCGTAATCGGCGAGCGAGGTTGACCCGGGCGTCACCGGTGGGCCGCCCGGCATGCCGGCCAAGTGCGCGAGCCCGCCAAACGCGTGCGCAATGCGCGCGAAGCCCGGCCGGCTGGCATAGGGCCCGGTCTGGCCATAGCCCGAGATGCGCAGCATGATCAGCCGCGGATTGATCTCGGCGAGCGCCTCATAGCCGAGGCCCCATTTCTCGAGTGTGCCGGGGCGGAAGTTTTCGCACACGACATCGCTCTTGGCGACGAGGCGGCGGAACAGGTCGGCGCCGACCGGCGTGCGCAGGTCCAGCGTGACCGATTTCTTGTTGCGGGCCTCACTCTTCCAAACGAGGGTCGCATCCTCCGCCACCTTGGTGCCGAATTTCCGCATCGGGTCACCGCCGTCCGGCTGCTCGATCTTGATCACCTCGGCGCCGAACTCGCCCAACATGGTGGCAGCGAAGGGCGCCGCGATAAAGGTTGCGATATCAAGCACGCGAAGGTCCGCGAGCGGGCGCGCGGGGCCGAACTTGACGTCAGGTTCGCCGGGGGTTGCGGCGCGGGGTTCGGTCATCGACGGTCTGCAATGATGGTTGGCGGCGGTCTCAGCGATCATGCCTGGATCACGCCGTGACTGCGAGGGGCGGATGTGCCGGTTGACAGCGCTTGGGAAACTTGGGACAGGACGAACCGGCTGTCTTGCCTGCAGAGGGCGTCGACACGAAGAGGAATTAGATCATGGATCTTGGCTTTGGACTCCCCAATGGCGGGCCCTTGGCGACGCCCGAGACGATCGCGCAATTGGCGCGCCGCGGTGAGGAGTTGGGCTTCTCCATCTTCGCCGTGTCGGACCACATCATCTTCCCGGCTGACATCAACTCGCGCTACCCCTATTCGCCCGACGGCAGCTACAGCAACCCCCAGAACGAAGGCGGCGCGGTGCTCGAGCCGCTGGCGTTGCTAGGCTTCCTCGCCAACGCGACCAGAACGGCCAAGCTGCTCACCTCCGTGCTGGTGGTGCCCTATCGCCACCCGGTGCTCGCCGCCAAGCTGCTCTCGACGGTTGACGTGCTCTCCAATGGCCGCGTCATCGCGGGCATCGGCACCGGTTGGATGGCCGAGGAATTCCCGCCGGTCGGCGCGCCGCCATTCGAGGCGCGTGGCACGGTGACCGATGAGTACATCGCGGTCTATCGCGAGCTCTGGTCGAGCGCGAAGCCAAACTACAGGGGCAAGCACATCGAGGTCGGCGGCATATTGTTCGAGCCAAAGCCGGTGCAGAAGGGCGGCATTCCGATTTGGGTCGGCGGCGAAAGCGCGCCGGCGATGCGGCGCGCGGCGCGGCTCGGCGATGCCTGGTATCCGATCGGCTGCAACCCGCGGCATCCGCTCGACACGCTGGAGCGCTTCACCGCTGGCGTGACGACGGTGCGCCAGTTTGCCGAGCAGGCAAAGCGCGATCCCGCGTCGCTGAAGATCACCTACTGGTCGGTGGTGCCCGGCGAAGGCAAGCCGGTAATGATCGATGGCAGCCGCATGCTGTTCACCGGTGGCGCGGAGCCCGTGATCGCGGACATCGAGGCATTCCGCCGGCTTGGTGTCACTGCGCTCCTGTTCAATTTCTATCGCGGCGACCTGCAGAAAACGCTGAATGCGATGTCGTGGTTCGCCTCCGAGGTCCTGCCCAAGGTCAAGCGCTGAACCGAACACCAGGAGCAATCCGATGGCGCTGGAATCCTATTTCGAGCCGGTCGAAGGCGGCGACATCGCCTTCACGGTGGAGGCGCCGAAGCTGAAGTTCGGCGTCGGCTCGCTGCGCGAGGTGGGCGAGGACGCCAAGGCGCTCGGCATGACCCGAATCGCGCTCTACACCGACGAGCGGGTGGCGAAGCTCGAGGCGGTCGAGCAGGCGGTTAAGGCGGTGCGCGCCGCCGGGCTCTCAGTCGAGCTGTTCGATCAGGTCGAGGTCGAGCCGACCGACCGCTCGTTCAAGGCGGGCGCGGCCTTTGCCAAGGAAGGCAAGTTCGACGGCTTCATCTCGGTCGGCGGCGGCTCGGCCATGGATACCGCCAAGGCAAGCAATCTCTACGCTACCTATCCGGCGGAGTTCCTCACCTATGTGAACGCGCCGGTCGGCGAGGCGCGGCCGGTGCCAGGGCCGCTCCGCCCGCACATCGCGTGTCCCACGACGTTCGGCACCGCGAGTGAGACCACGGGGATTGCGATCTTCGACATGCTCGAGATGGGCGCGAAGACCGGCATCGCGCATCGGCTGCTGCGTCCCTCGCTCGGTGTGCTCGATCCAAGCACACTGATGACCTTGCCGAAACCGGTCGTGGCGGCGAACGGCTTCGATGTCTTTAGCCACGCGATCGAGTCCCTCACCGCGCGCCCATTCTCGCATCGCGCTGCACCAGCGACGCCGGACAAGCGCCCACTGCTGCAGGGCTCGAACCCCTATAGTGACTTAGCCTGCGTTGAGGCGATCAGGCTGGTCGGCGAGAACATTGAGCGCGCCATCAAGCTGCCCGATGACTTGAGCGCGCGTGAGCCCCTGATGTTCGCCGGCATGCTGGCCGGCATCGGCTTCGGCAATGCCGGCTGTCACGTGCCGCACGCCATGGCCTATGCCGTGGCGGGGTTGGTGCGCGACTATCGGCCCGAGGGCTGGCCTAACGATCACGCCATGGTGCCGCACGGCATCTCGGTGATTCTGAACGCGCCGGCGGTGTTCCGCTCGGTCGCCTCGGCCTGTCCCGATCGGCATTTGCGCGCGGCGGCCGCCTTCGGCGCCGATGTTCGCAACGTGCCGGAGGAGCGCGCGGGCGAGCTTCTGGCGGATCGGGTGATCGAACTCATGCGCCGCTCCGAGGTGCCGAACGGCCTGCAGGGCGTCGGCTACACCGATGATGACATCGAGGCGTTGACCGATCGCACCGTCCCGCAGGCGCGGCTGCTGGTCAACAGCCCATGCCCGGTCGGGCGGGACGAGCTGCGCGATCTTTTCAAAGCCGCGATGCGCTATTGGTAGGGGCAGAGGCTCATGGGGAGGGAAGAATGACGGTGAAGCTCTACGCGATGACCTGCGGCTGGATCGCCGGCGACCTCGGCATCTTTCTCAATGGCGAGAAGGGTCAGGTGAAAATCCCCGTGCCCTCCTACTTGATCGAACATCCCAAGGGCCGCGTGCTGTTCGACACCGGCATGCACCCGGCGATTCAAAAGGACTTTCGCAGTCGCGTGGGCAAGCGCGCCGACGTCTTCACCGTCGAGTTTCGTCCGGGCGAGGAGATCAAGGGCCGGCTCGCCACGCTCGGCATCGAGCCCGGCAGCATCTCCTTCATCATCAACTCGCATCTGCATTGGGATCACACGGGCGGCAATGAGCTGATCCCGAACGCCACGGTGGTGATCCAGAAGCGCGAATGGGAGGCGGGCAAGGTGCCCGAGCTGATCGAGGCGAATTCGTTCGACCCGAAGGACTACAATCTGGGCCACCGCCTGCTGCAGGTGGATGGCGAACACGATCTGTTCGGCGACGGCACGGTGGTTGCGATCCCGAGCTATGGCCACACACCGGGCCATCAGTCACTCAAGGTGCAGCTCGCCTCTGGGTCGATCGTGCTGACCGCGGAT
>VGET01000068.1 GCA_016869195.1 Alphaproteobacteria bacterium
CGCGTCGCGACCCTGTTGGAACCTTCAGCCCATGATCGCGTGCTTGAGATCGGCTGCGGCTGGGGCGGCTTGGCCGGGCACCTCGCGCGTGAATTCGGCTGCCACGTCGACGCGATCACCGTCTCTCGCGCGCAATATGAGTTCGGGCGCACGCGCATCGCCGACGCCGGCCTCGTTGGGCGCGTCGATGTGCGCCTGATCGACTATCGCGATGTCACGGGGCGCTATGACCGTATCGTCTCGATCGAGATGCTGGAGGCGGTGGGCGAGGCCTATTGGCCGCTCTATTTCCGCCGGCTCGATGAGCTGCTCTCAGCCGATGGCTGCGTCGTGCTCCAGGCGATTGTGATCGCGGAGTCCCACTACGCCGCCTATCGCCGCCAGCCCGATTTCATTCAACGCCACATTTTTCCGGGCGGCATGTTGCCGACCGTTCCGATCATCGAGGCGCTCGCGGCGGCGCGGGGCTTTACGATCGATCAATTGAGCTTCCACGGTGCCGACTATGCCGAGACGCTGCGCCATTGGCGCGCGCGCTTCGAGGCGGCGGCCGTCGCGCTCGATCGTCTTGGCTATGGCGAACGCTTTCGCCGACTCTGGCGCTACTACCTCGCCTATTGCGAGGCGGGTTTCGAGACCGAGCGGATCGATGTCGTGCAGATCCGGCTACGCCGACGCGGGTCCGTTTCATGAGCCGCCAGACGCTCGCAGATTTCACCGGCACGACGCCAGAGTTCCGGCTCGAGCAGTTCTTCGCGGGCCGGGTCGTGGCCGACGGCCTGATGGAGGATCGCTTCGGGCGCGTCCGCCGTCAGTTCGCCGCGACGATCGAGGGAACGTTCGACGGCGCGACGCTGACCCTCGATGAGGACTTCCGCTATACCGATGGCGAGGCCGAGCGGCGCCACTGGGAAATCCGGCGCGAGGGCGAGCGCGGCTATGTCGGCACCGCCAAGGGCGTGATCGGCGAGGCGCGCGGCGCGGTCAACGGCCAGGCCTTTCACTGGCGCTATAGCTATAAGTTTTCCTATCGCGGGCGCACGCTCAAGGTGCGCTTCGACGACTGGATGTTCCTGCAGCACAATGGCGTCGTGATCAACCGCGCACGGGTGAAGAAGCTCGGCCTCACGCTCGGCACGGTCTGGCTCTTCTTTCGTAAAGTCACCTAAACCATGCGCGCCGCCAGAGCCGCTTGAGCAGCGCAACCGTCAGGACGCGCTTGGTGCCGCCGCTCGCTTCCGGCACGAACAGGAGCCGCTTCGCCTCGAACCAGCGGTGAATCAGCGGCGCGATGACGACCGCGAGCGCGATGCCGGCAAGCACGTCGCCCGGAAAATGCGAGCCCGCAAACACCCGCGGCGCGGAGAAGATCAGCGCGATCGCGAGAAACGGCACGCAAAAGCGCGGCGCCAGATAGCCGAGCGCCAGCGCGGCAGCAAACAGCGTGTTGGTGTGGCCCGAGGGCAGCGAGCTAAAATCGGAATCGATGTTGAACGGCGCGAAGCCGTAGACGTCCTCGCGCATCAGCATGCGCGGCCGGGCGCGCCCGACCACCGCCTTGATGATGTGTAGCGCGATCGAGGACATCGCCAGGGTGGTGAACACGAACAGGGCTGCCCGGCCGAGCGTCGCGACCAGCGGCGACCAGCGCCGGCCCTTGGCGCGCCAGGCCGCAATGAGCGCGATCAGCGCGATCAAGGCACTCGGAATCAGCCAGTAGCTGCCTTCGCCGACATTGCGGATCGCCATGAAGGGCGCGCGCACTACGGGGTCGAGATCGCGTACCCAATAGGCAGCCGCGCGGTCGACCACGAGCACGCAGACGATCGTGAGCGCGGCGAGCACGGCCGCGATGATCAGGCTGGTGCGATCGATCAGGGGGCTGCGGAATCGCATGCGCCGAGGGTATCAGTCCGCGGGCTTCAGGGTGAACAGCGTGAGCGTGACCGGATCGCCCTTCGAATAGTTGTAACCCTCGAAGGTCGCGAGCGTTCGCGGCGCGGCGCCGGCTTCGGCCAGTCGAGCCATGAAGTCCGCCATCTGCTTCTCTTCGATGAGCGCGAGCGCGCAAGGAGGATCGGTCAGCAGGTGCGCCGCCGCCTCGTTGCCGCGAACCAGCCGTGTGTTGGTGCCGGTGAGGAAGACGAGGCTCGGCTCGTGATAGCCCGCGCTCGCCAGCACGGTGGTCTCGCATGGCTTCGCCCCCTTGACCGCGTCGGACGCGGCGCGGCTCATCCAGAATGCCTCGGTCGAGGGGAAGAGCTGCTGATAGATGAGGCCGAAGCTGAGCACGGCGCCGGCACCGAGCGCCACGAGCGCACGCGCATGGTTGGCGCGCCACTGTGCCGGCAGGGCGATCACGCCGAGGCCGATCAGCACGAGCGCACCGATCACGAGGCTCGGCCAATCGATCGATCCGCCAATCCACCTCGGCGCGATCGGCAGGCCAATCGTGACGATCGCGGTCGCGACCGCCCAGAGCTGCGCGGCCGCGTAGAAGAACCAGCGATCGAGCGCGCGCGTCGGCGCACCCTTGCGATCGAGGAAGGCCGCGACCGCCGCAAGCGCGACCGCGGGGTAGCTGGGCAGCACATAGTGCGGCAGCTTGGTCGCGACCAGCTCGAACACGATCCAGGTCGGCACCGACCAGGCAAGGCAGAAGCGCATGGCGGGCTCGCGCCAGCGCCGCCAGATTGCGGGTAGGGTCGCGACCAGCAACAACGTGCCCGGCCAGAAGGTGAGCCAGGCGAGACCGAGATAGTAGCCGGGCGGCGCGCCGTGGCTCTCCTGGCCCTCGCCGACCTTGCCGGCGAGGTCCTTGCCGACCGATTCCGCGAAGAAGCCGCCATCGGTGCGCAGCGTGATCAGGATCAGCCAGGGCAGGATGATGGCGAGCGCAAGCAGGAGCCACGGCCAGGGCTTCAACCCAAGCAGCCAGCGCCAGCGCCGCTCGACGATGCCGAGCGGCACGATAGTGAGCCCGAGCACCATCAGGATGATCGGGCCTTTGATGAGCAGCCCGAGCCCGAGCGCGAGCCAGAACACCATCTGCTCGGCGCGGCTCGGCCCCGGCTTGCCGTGAAGCGTCAAATAGGCGCGCGCCAGCACCGCCTCGGTCGCGACGA
This sequence comes from Alphaproteobacteria bacterium, assembly GCA_016869195.1. GTDB lineage: Bacteria > Pseudomonadota > Alphaproteobacteria > UBA828 > UBA828 > SHWC01. Next base: position 3,126 of record VGET01000068.1, read on the forward strand.
TGGTCGCGAGTAGCATCGCGTCGGTCTTGGCGAGCCTGGCCTCGACACCGATCAGAACGGTGAGCGCCAGCAGCGCGCCGCCATAGAAGCCGATTGTGGGGCCGAACACGATGGTGCCGACCCAGGCGGTCAACAGCACCGCCGCGATCGCGCCGATCAGCGATGGGATTCGATAGGCCCAGATCGGCGCGTCGGCATCGCCGCCGCCGATGATGACCGCCGAGAGCGCCTGCATCCAATAGATGCCGACCGGCTTGTTGTGGCGTGCGACCTCCTGGTAGCGGATGTCGACGAGATCGCCGGTCTCGATCATCTGCTTCGTGGCCTGGGCGAAGCGGGCCTCGTCGCGATCGAGCGGTGGCAGCGAGAAGACCCCCGGCAGGAACAGCGCGAGGCAGAGGAGGGTGAGCAGCAGATAGCGGCGCGGGCCGCCGACGTCGAGCCTCACGAGCTTGGCGCTTTGGCCTCGACCGTGCGCAGATCGCGCTTACGACGGCGGATGAAATAGATGTTGCGCAGATAGATGAACAAACCGGTGCACTGGCCGACGATGATCACCGGGTCGGTCTTGTGAATGCCATAGGCGAGCACGATGGCGCCGCCCGCCAGGCTGAAATACCAGAACGCCTCGGGGATGATGCTTTGGCGCGCCCGCTCGCTCGAGATCCATTGGATCACGAAGCGCATCATGAACATGCCCTGGCCGAACAGGCCGATCGCGATCCACAGGAGATCGTGGGACTGCGCCGCCGCTTGTGCCGCCTGTGCGCTCAATGGAAACTCCGCACGTTCATGCGCTGCTCTTCTTGTTCCGCCGCCACCGGGGGCAGTTCCTCCTCCCAACTTGCCGCGGGCACGGAGGTACGCCGCTTGAGCCAATAGACGCCGGCCAGATCGACCAGACCGATCAACCCGCGCTTGAGATTACCGTATTTTGAGCGGCCGCGCAGCCTCGGGCGATGGTTGACCGGCACATAAACACAAGTCCGCCCGCGCATCTGAAACAGCGCGGGGAGAAATCGGTGCATGGCGCCGAAGCTCGCCACGTCGAGGAAAACCTCGCGCTCGAATACCTTGATGCCGCAACCCGTGTCGGGGCAGCCGTCGCGCAGGATCGTGTTGCGGACGCGGTTGGCGAAGCGCCCGGCCATGCGGCGGGCCGTGCTGTCCTGCCGCTTGATGCGCACGCCGCCAACCAGCGACGGCCGGTCGGCGCCATTCCAGGCGCGCATGATAAGCCCCGGCAGGTCCGACGGATCGTTCTGGCCGTCGCCATCGAGCGTCGCGATCCAATCGGCGCGCGCGACCTTGACACCGCTCCGGACCGCGGCGCTCTGCCCGGCGCGCGACTTGTGGCGCATCACCCGGAGCGTCGCGTAGCGGGTCGCGAGCACGCGGAGCACCGCCAGCGTGTCGTCGGTCGAGCCGTCATCGACCACGATCACCTCGTGATGGAAGATCGGCGCCAGCGCGCGGTCGATCTCGGCGATCAGCTCGCCAATGCTCTCGGCCTCGTTCAGCACCGGCACGACGACCGAGAGGCGGGGCGCGCCGTCAGCCGGACGCGTCATGGCAACGATTCCTCAAGGTGATAGGACATCGGTTCAGCAGGCTGGCCTGATCCCGTCATGACATGCAACCCGCTGGCGGGCTTCGGCCCGCCCCTCCGTCGCTTGCCCCTGTCGCTCGGGGGCAGGGGAGGACGGAACTACTATCCCTATGCGATCAACGGCTGCGGAGCGCGGGTGTCGTCGATCGGTCTCTGCCGCTTATGGGCCGTTTCGTCAGGGACGTCAAGCGTGGCGGCCGCGATCTTGGCCCGGAAGAGAAGGGCCGTTAGCGCCGATCGCGCCAGCCGCGCCACTCCACTTCGGAAAGCTTCCGGCGCGCCTCGGGTGACAATTGGGCGACCGCGTTGGCCATGACGCCGTGCATCATCTCGAAGAAAGTCCGACTCTTCGCGCGCATGTCGGCGAGCGCGGCGTCGAGCGCGGTGCGGTCGAATGGCTCGGTCTTGATCACGGCGCGCACCTTCTCGCGCGCGTCTCGCATCGCAAGTCCGGCGGCGGCGAGCTTGTCGCGCTCGCCCGCGATCGCGGCCTCGAAGGTCGCGCGCTCAGCGTCCGGCAGCGCCTCCGCCATGCGGCGGAAGATGCGCAGGCCTGGCTGATCCTTGGCCTCACCGCCCTTGCCATCGCTCGAGGCCTCTTCCGTCCCGTCCTCATCGCCGAGCCAGGCGCCGGCATAGAGCCCGCCCAGGAACACATTGCCGGCGAGCGAGAGCAGGAGCAGAAGCGCCAGCCATTTGCGCTGGCGCAGAAAGCCGATCACCACGGCTCGACCTCCTGAGAGAAGAGCGAGACCGTCGCCTCCGAGGCATGGGCGTTGCCCTTGTGGCCGGTGAGGCCGCTCAAGCCGATCACGAGGCCGACAATGCCGGCGGCGACCAAGCCCGCGAGCGGCGACCATTCGAGCCACCAGAGCCGACGCGCCGCGCCGCCCTTGCGCTTTTCCTGCGGGCTGGCGCTGGCGGCGGCGGCGAGCGCCACGGGGTCGATATAGGGCACCGGCGTGATCGCGCGATCGAGCGTGGCATCGAGCGCGCGGGCCTCGACGAGCGCGTCGCGTGCCTCTGCCGAACGGGCGATGAGCGCCTCGGCCTTGGCCCGCTCGGACGCGGGCCAGCGTGCCGGGTTGGCGCCATAGGCGGAAAGGATGGTGCGCAGTCTCTCGATCGTCATGGTCAGGTCCTCACGCCGCCGCTAGGTCGGCCAGTGCGGTGCGGAGCGTCTTGCGCGCCCGTACCAGGAGTGATTCCAACGCGCCGACGCTGATGCCGAGCGCCTTGGCCGCTTCGATATTGCTCATCCCGTCATAATGGCAGAGCGCGAGCGCCGCGCGCTGCCGCTCGGGGAGCGCCTTGACCGCCTCGGCGATGCGGGCGCCGATTTCGCCCGCCGCGGCGCGCTCGAACGCGCTCGCCTTGCCATCAGCGATTTCCTCGGCGATCTCGATCGGCTCCGGCTTCGGCCGGCGCGCCCGATCGATCGCCAGATTGACCACGATCCGGGTGAACCAGGTGGTGAAGGCGGCGCCACCCTCGGCCTCGCCTTGGGCGGCCCAGCTCGGCGCCTTCTGCCAGGTCCTGAGAAAGGCCTCCTGCACGATATCCTCCGCCTCGCTCGGATTGCCGGCCACCCGTGCGGCCAGACCGGCCGCGCGCTTGGCATGGCGCGCCACCAGGTCAGCGAAGGCCCCTCGGTCGCCCGCTCCGGAACGCCGCATCAGCTCGTCATCGGAACGATCCGTCATCAGGCGCTCGATCGGCCTCTTATCCTACACGGGCGAAGCCGGAAAACCCTGCGCGATTAGCCGGCTAGCCGGGCTCTCCGGCGGCGCGGGGCTTAACCAAGAGAATCGCGCCGTCGGCGCCGGTGACCGTCACCGGGGTGCCGGCGGGCAGATCGGGCCCGGAAACCCGCCAGATCGTGTCGCCGAGCTTGACCGTGCCCCGGCCGTCCACGATCGGCTGCTCGAGCGTCACCTGCCGCCCGACATATTGGACGCCCCGCCTATTGAGGTTGGGCTGGTCGGACTTCGGGTTTCGCAGGCTCTTGAAGCGCCAACCGATGACCACGCTCGCAATGCCGAGCCCGCCGAAGATCAGGAGCGACCATTTCCAGCTCAGATCGGGCAGCGCGGCCTGGATCACGGCGGTCAGGACGGCCGCGATGCCGAGCCACATCAGGAAGATGCCGGGGGTCACCAGCTCCAGGCCGGCAAGCACCGCCCCGATGATCAACCAATGCCAGAACAACATGATATAAAGCCCTGGACCAATTATTGTTTCGGCTGTTGCCAGGGGCCGGGGCCATCCTTGCCGAGCGCGCCCTTGGCGAGCTCCGCGATGCCGCCGATCGCGCTCATCACGCCGGTCGCCTCCATCGGCATGAAGATCAGCTTGTGGTTGTGGCCGCCGCCGATCTCCTTCATCGCCTCGACATATTTGAGCGCGACGAAGTAGTTCACCGCCTGCACGTCGCCCCGCGCGATCGCCTCGGAGACCATCGCGGTCGCCTTGGCCTCGGCCTCCGCCTCGCGCTCGCGCGCCTCGGCATCGCGGAAGGCGGCCTCCCGGCGCGCCTCGGCGGCGAGGATGACCGCCTGCTTCTCGCCCTCGGCCTTCAGGATCGCGGCCTGGCGCAGGCCCTCGGCCTCGAGGATGGCGGCGCGTTTGTCGCGCTCGGCCTTCATCTGGCGCGCCATGGCATCGACCATCTCGCGCGGCGGCGAGATGTCCTTGATCTCGATGCGGGTGATCTTGACACCCCAGGGGCCGGTCGCCTCGTCGACCACGGTCAGGAGGCGCGCGTTGATCTTGTCGCGCTGGGAGAGCAGCTCGTCCAGATCCATCGAGCCCATGACGGTGCGGATGTTGGTCATGGTGAGGTTCAAGATCGCGTTGTCGAGATTGCTCACCTCATAGGCCGCCTTGGCCGCGTCGAGCACCTGGAAGAAGACCACGCCATCGACGCTGACCATCGCGTTGTCGCGCGTGATCACCTCCTGGGTCGGCACGTCGAGCACCTGCTCCATCATGTTGATGCGGGCGCCGATGCGATCGATGAACGGCATGATCAGGCTGAGTCCCGGCGACAGCGTGCGGGTGTAGCGGCCGAAGCGCTGCACCGTCCATTCCGCGCCCTGGGGCACGATCTTCACGCCGAGGAAGACGATCAGGACCGCGACCGCGGCGACGACAATGGCGAGAATGCCACTTGATTCCATGAGCAGGGGTTCCTTGGCCTTGGGCGGGAAGGGGCGAGTCGCGGGCTTTAGTATACCGGCAAGGATTGACCGCTGTTTAACCGGCCTAGCGGAAACGGCCTAGCCCGCCGGGGGTCCTGAGGATGTGACGGCTGACCGCGACGGCTTCAAGCCGTCGTCCTACCGGTTCGTCGAACAGGAATCGGCCAGAATGATGCCGCAATCGGTCTGCAAATTTCGTCCGCTCGGTGGGAGGGGGCTGGTCTCGCCGAACCAGCCGCATTCGCGCCGGGCGCTCGGCCGCATCTGGTTTCGCCCGATCCGTCGGACTACGCTCAACCCGCCGCCACAGAGTCTCGATGAACGGCCGGCGGTGTCCCCTCTGCGCCATGGAGCCCATATGGTCCCCCGCACTGTGTTGACCCCCGTCATCACCTGTTTGCTCGCGCTCGTGCTCGCGTTCGGCTTCAGCGCCGGCGAGGCCGACGCCGCAAGCAAGACGAAGAAGCCCAAGACGGAGAAGGTGCAGCAGGAGGAGAAGCCGGCATGGCCCTCCTGGCTCGCCGAACACGCGCAGATCGCGATCGCCTACAGCGACTACCTCAAGGGCACGTCGGACCAGGCCGATGCGGCGACCATGGCCGAGCGGCGAGTGTCGTCGCGCGAACTGATGGCGGCCAACAATTTTCGGGACGCGCGCACCAATCTCGAGCGGGTGCTCGCAAACGCGTCCGATGACTACACCGCCTGGGTGCTGCTGGCGCAGACCATCACCTATCGGAGCGACGACGAGGATACGATTCGCCGCACCGCCACCTACCACGCCTGGCGTACCGCGAAGGACGATCTCGACCGCTCGGTCGCGCTCTGGGTCGGCCGCGAGGTCTCGCCCGACCCGATCGAGACGGAGAAGATGGCGCTCGTGAAGACCGATCGCGCGAAGATCGCCGCGCGCCTTCAGACGCTGATCGACAACTACCCCGCCGAGTTCATCGCGATCCGCGTCGATTCCCAGGCCGGCGTGGCCAGTGGCAGCGCCTGCGTGGCCTTCACGCACAGTCTCCTGCGCCCGAGGGTCGCGCGCTATGACGACTATGTCGAGGTCACGCCGCCGATGGCCGACGTCGCGGTGATCGCCAATGGCCGCCGGCTCTGCGTTGATGGCGTGCCGTTCGGCGCGACCGTGTCGCTGGGTCTGCGTGCCGGCCTGCCCGGCAAGGACGGTCGCAAGCTCGATCAAGCGAGCGCGTTCGACGTCGTGATCCCCGATCGGGCGCCTTCGCTGCGCTTCCGCGAATCCGGCTTTGTGCTGCCGAGCCAGGGGCCGCAGCTCGTGCCGCTCGAATCCGTCAACATGGCCGCCGCGCGCGTGCGCGTGCTGCGCATCGTCGAGCGCAATCTGATCGCCGCGCTCCAGTCCGAGTTTCCCAATCAGCAGCGTGAGTGGCAGGTCTCGAATCTCGCCTACGGGGACGCAGAGAAGGTCTTTGACGGCGAGGTCACGCTCGGCGGCGACAAGAACAAGACGAAGACGACAGGCCTCCCCGTCGACGAGCTCTCGGGCGGCTCGCTCATTCCCGGCATCTATCTCATCGCGGTCGGCCCGCCCGGCCCTGGCGACGACTATGGCTACATCCCGGTCGAGACCAGCCAGTGGCTGGTGGTCAGCGATATCGGCCTCAACATGATGCAGGGGCCGGACGGGCTCCACGTCTTCGTGCGCTCGCTCGCAAACGCCCAGCCGCTCGCGGGCGTCGAAGTCGCGCTGGTCGCGGCCAGCAACCGCATCCTCGGCACGGCGACCTCCGATGCCGGCGGCCATGTCAAGTTCGACAAGCCGCTGACGCAAGGGGCGGCGGGCGCCGCGCCCATTCTGGTGCGGGCCGATGCGCCCAATCTCGGCTTCACCTTCCTGCCGTTCTCGCAAGGGTCGTTCGACCTGAGCGATCGCGGGACCTCGGGGCGGGACGATCCGGGCGCGGTCGATGGCTTCGCCTTCACCGAGCGTGGCGTCTATCGGCCGGGCGAGACCGTGCACGCGACCGCGCTGATGCGCGATCCCACGGGCGCGGCGCTGAGCGGGGTGCCCGTCACCTTCCGGCTCGAGCGCCCCGACGGCATCGAGGCCGCGCGCGTAACCCGCAATGATTCAGGCGCCGGCGGCTATGCCGCGGACTTCCCGCTCGCGCTCTCGAGCATGACCGGCCAGTGGACGTTGCATGCCCATGTCGATCCGGGCCAGCCCTCGGTCGGGCGCTCCACCTTCCTGGTCGAGGATTTCGTGCCACCGACCATCGAGGTGAAGGCCGAGAGCAAGACGGCGCTCGCGGCACCCAATCAGCCGGTCGCGGTCGACGTCATGGCCGACTACCTGTTCGGCGCGCCGGCGGGCGATCTGCGCGTCGATGCGCGCGCCATCATTCGCACCGCGTCCACGCCGTTCCCGGCCTATCAGGGCTATTATTTCGGCCTGATCGAGGAGCCGTTCGACGCCAAGTTCATCCAGCTCGGCTCGACCCGCACGGGCGCCGACGGCAGGGCGCCGGTCGGCGGCACGCTCAACATCGTGCCCGATACGACCCAGCCGCTCGAGGCCGAGATCGACGTGTCGGTCTTCGAAGTCAGCGGCCGCGCAGTCTCGACCAGCGTGGTCGTGCCGTTCAGCCACGCGCCGGTGCTCATCGGAGTCAAGCCAAAGTTCGAGTACGAGACGGTGGGCGAGGGCCAAGCCGCGGGGTTTGATGTTGTCGCAGTCGGGCCCGACGGTGCGGCGCTCGATCGTGCGGGCATCAGCTACGTCCTCTATCGCGAGGACTGGAGCTATGTCTGGTTCCGCCGCTACGACACCTGGGACTACGAAGTCTCCGTGCGCGACACCCCGGTGGCGCGCGCCACGGTGGCGCTTGCGGCTTCGGGACCCGCGCCGATCGACGTTACGCCGCTGGATTGGGGTCGCTACCGCCTGGAACTGGTCGACCCCGCGAGCGGTGCGGCCACCAGCATGCGCTTCACCGCCGGCTGGTGGGTCGCGCCCGGCTCCGAGGGCCGGCCGGATGTCGTCAATGTGCGGCTCGACAAGCAGGGCTATGCGGTGGGCGACATCGCCCAGGTGTTCATCGAGCCCCCCTATGCCGGCCAGCTCGTGCTGATGCGCGCGGGCGCGACGCTCGATGTCGTCCATAGCGGGCCGATCGAGAAGGTGGGCACGACGGTGCCGGTCACGGTCGACGCTCAGATGCTCAACGGGCCCGGCGCCTATCTGCTCGCGACCGTCTATCGCCCGGGGCAGGATCTGAGCGTCGCGATGCCCGGCCGCGCCATCGGCGTCGGCTGGCTCGCGGCCGATGCCGCGCGGCGCGACATCAAATTGGCAATTGAAGCGCCGGCGCAGATGCGGCCGAACGGTCCGCTCGCCGTCACCTTGAAGGCGCCGGATGGCGGGCGCTCGGCCTTCGCGGTGGTCGCCGCGGTCGATGACGCGGTGCTCGGCCTGACCGGTTATCAGACGCCGGATCCGCTCGGCTATGTCATGGCACAGCGGCGCCTCGCCTATGAGATCCGCGATACCTATGGCCGCCTGATCGACCCGCGCGATGCACCGCGCGGCGTGCTCAAGACGGGCGGCGACGGCATGGGCGCGCTCGATGCCTCGCTCGCGGTGCGCTCGACAAGGGTGGTCAGCCTCTTCAGCGGCGTCGTCACCTTTGACGAGGCCGGCAATGCAACCGTTTCGCTCGACGTGCCCGACTTCGCCGGGCGGCTTCGGGTGATGGCGGTGGCGTGGAGCTCGGATCGCTTGGGCAATGCCCAAGCCGATGTCGTGGTGCGTGATCCCCTGGTCGCGACGCTCTCCCTGCCGCGCTTCCTCGCGCCCAAGGATCAGGCGACGACCTGGCTCTCGATCGAGAACGTCGATGCGCCCCAGGGCGACTACACGCTCGCGTTCGAGGCGACCGGGCCGATCGAGGTGACCTCGGGCGCCACCGGCCCGATCAAGATCGGCGATGCGGCGCGCACGCAGGTGCCGGTCGCGGTCATGGGCACGGGCGTCGGCAATGGCGCGATCAAGCTGGTGCTGAGTGGGCCGGAAGGTCTCACCATCGAGCGCCATTATGAGATCGCGGTCAGGGCCACGGCCAATCGCGAGCGCTCAACGACCTTCTTCACGCTGGCACCGAGCCAGCAGTTCCAGATCGCGGGCGGCTTGCTCGACCGCTATCTGGCCGGCACCTCGCGGGCGACGCTTACCTTGAACGGCCAGCCCGATTTTGGCGCGGGCTCGCACGTTCAGGCACTCTACGACTACGCCTATCGCTGTCTCGAGCAATCATCGAGCCGGGGCGCGGGCCTCCTATGGGGCACGCCGTGGCGCAAGGATGCCGGCACCGAGATGGCCGACATGATCGCGCGCGTCGCCTCGCTCCAGCGCTTCGACGGCGCGTTCGGTTTGTGGTCGTCGCGCGCCGATGCCGAGCCGTGGCTCAGCGCGTTCGCGACCGAGTTCCTGGTGCGCGCCAAGAACGCGGGCCATGAGGTGCCGGAGGTGACGCTCGGCAACGCCATCGCCTGGCTCGCCAATCAGACTGCGCAACCGGGCGAGGCGAGCTATGAGCTCTCGGCCCGCGCCTACGCCTATTACACGCTGTCCCTGACCGACAAGGGCGACCTCGGCCGCCTCCGCCAGTTCGCGGAGACCTATACCGAGCGCCTGCCGGGTGCGATCGATGCCGCGCTCGTCGGCGCGGCACTGGCGCGCTATGGCGAGCGTGACCTTGCGATCGCGGCGTTCAATCACGCGCTCACCACGACCGGCCTCAATGTTTCGCCGGATGATTGGTTCGGCACGCCGATCCGCGAGCGCGCGGCGGTGGCCGCGCTTCTGGCGGAATCGGGCGTGATGGACGATCGCCTGCCCGCGCTGGTCGATGATCTGCGCACCTGGGTCGGCAACCGCTCCTACCTCTCGACCCAGGAGATGGTCTGGGTAATCCGGGCTGCGGCGACGCTCCAGAGCCGCGGCACGACCGCCTCGAAGGCAACGCTAGGCACCGAGCTGCGCGAGTTCACCGAGCCCTTGATCGCGGTGTTGAACGAGGCGCAGCAGAAAGGCGGCCTCGCCATCACCAACAATGGCGAGGGCACCCTGTTCGGCATGCTCGATGTCATCGGCACGCCCTCGGCCACGCCGCTGCCGGTCGAGACCAACGGCCTCGTCATCACGCGCGAATATCTGAAGACCGATGGCTCGCCTTTGGCCGGCAACAAGCTCAGGCAGGGCGATCTCGTCATCGTGCGCGTGTCGGGCCGTTCAGAAGATGTCGGCAACCACCATGTGCTGCTGGTCGATCTCTTGCCTGCGGGCCTCGAGATCGAGAACCCACAGCTCGGCGGCGGGGACATGCTGAAGAACATGCCCTGGCTCGCCACGCTCAGCGTGGTGGACTATGCCGCCTCGCGCGATGATCGCTTCGTCGCGGCGCTCAGGCTCTATGGCCAGGCAAGCTTCGAGGTGGCCTATCTCGCGCGCGCGGTGACGCCGGGCAATTATGCGCTGCCCGGGCCCTATATCGAGAGCATGTACCGGCCGGACATCTTCGGCATCGGCCCGGCGGGGGCGCTCACCGTGTCGCGCTGATGACCCGTCTCAAGCGCATCGCGCTCGCGGGCGCAGCGTGCCTTGGCGCGCTGGCGCTCGCGGGCTTCTTTCTCGATCGCGCGTTCCCGCCCGATCTCGCGCGCTACCACTTGGTCTCGCGCACGGTCGAGGCGGCGGACGGCTCGCTGCTCCGCGTGTTCGCGACCGAGGAGGGCCTGATCCGCCTCCCGGTCACGACCACCGAGGTCGACTCCCGTTATGTGCGCTTCCTCAAGGCCTATGAGGACCAGCGCTTCGATCATCATCCTGGTGTCGACCCGTTCGCGGCGGCGCGGGCGATTGGTCAGGCGATCGGCGGCGGTCGCGCGGTCTCGGGCGCGTCCACCATCACCATGCAGGTCGCGCGTCTGTTGGAACCGCGCGAGCGCACGTTCGGCGCCAAGCTGATCGAGGCGGCGCGCGCGCTCCAGCTCGAATGGCGCTACAGCAAGGACGAGATCCTCGACATCTATCTGACGCTGGCTCCGTTCGGCGGCAATCTTGAGGGCGTGCGCGCGGCCAGCCTGATCTATTTCGG
>VGET01000069.1 GCA_016869195.1 Alphaproteobacteria bacterium
TCACGACCGCACCCGCGAGGTCGATCCCGCAGCGCTCGCCGCCAGCACGATCGAACTGACCGACGATGTACGGGCGATCAAGGGCATCGAGGTCTATGTCGTGACCGTGCCCACCCCCGTGGATGAGAAGAATCGGCCCGATCTCGGCGCCGTGATCGCGGCCTCGCGCACCGTGGGTGGCGCGCTCGCCCGAGGCGCCATCGTGGTCTATGAGAGCACGGTCTGGCCGGGGCTGACGGAAGAGATCTGCGGGCCCGAGCTCGAACGCACCTCAGGGCTCAAGGTCGGGGTCGATTTCGAGCTCGGTTACTCACCTGAGCGCATCAATCCTGGCGATCGCGAGCACCGGGTCGACAAGATCAAGAAGGTGGTGGCGGCACAGAAGCCCGAGATCGCCGCGCAGCTTGCCGAGCTCTATGGCTCGATGACCGAGGGCGGCACGTTCATCGCGCGCGACATCAAGACCGCGGAGGCGGCCAAGGTGATCGAGAACGCGCAGCGCGACATCAACATCGCCTTCATCAACGAAATCTCGCAGATCTTTCGCAAGCTCGGGCTCTCCACCTACGACGTGCTCGCCGCCTCGCGCACCAAGTGGAACTTTCTCGATTTTCGACCCGGCCTCGTCGGCGGTCACTGTATCGGCGTCGACCCCTACTATTTGGCGCACCGGGCGGTCGAGATCGGCCATCATCCCGAGATCATCCTGGCCGGCCGGCGCATCAATGACGGCATGGCCGCGTTCATCGCCAATTCGATTGCCGATTCGCTCGGGCAGCCGGCCGAGCGCCGCATCCTCGTGTTGGGGCTGACCTTCAAGGAGAACGTGCCTGATCTGCGCAACTCCAAGGTGATCGACGTGATCACCCGCCTGCGCGAGCGCGGCTATCAGGTCAGCGTGCACGATCCGCTCGCCGATGCCGCCGAGGCTAAGGAGCATTACGGGGTCGATTTGATTAGGAGCCTCGATGGGCTGTCGGGCTTCGCCTGCGTCGTCGGCGCGGTCTCGCATCGGCTCTATGGCGAGTTCACCGGCGACACGTTCACCCGCATGATCGTGCCGGGCGGGCTCGTCGCCGACATCAAGGGCATCTGGCGCGGGCTGGAGCTGCCCAAGGGGCTCCGGCGCTGGGAGCTGTAGTCTCTCAGCCCGCTTCGCAGGAGATTGTATCGGATAGCAGTCGCCCGGGCGCGACCCACCAATGAGGCTGGGTCAGGGCAAGCGCGTCGCCGGAGTGCCGCGCCAACTCTTCACTTGCGAACAGTCCGAAGCAGGTAGCGCCTGAGCCCGACATGCGGGCGAGGTGACAGCCGGCAAGGCCGCCAATCGCGCTCAGGACGTCGTCGATCACGGGCGCGATGGCGCGTGCGGGCGCCTCGAGATCATTGCGGGTTCCCGAGAGATATTTGACAAGGTCGTCGAGCGAAGCGGTCGCCGACATTGATCCGGCGGGGTTCGAGAAGTCACCCCGACGCGCCTTGAACACGGCGGGCGTCGGCACCGCCACAAGCGGATTGACGAGCAGGAGCCCAATTTCGGGCAAGGCGCTTACGGGATCGATCTCTTCGCCAATGCCGCCGACCCGCGCGGCCAGGCCTTCGAGGCACATGGGCACGTCCGCGCCGAGCGAAAGCGCGAGCCCTCGAAGCGCGGCGGGCTCCGGCGAGACACGCCACAGTCGGGACAGCACCCGCAACGTGGCGGCGGCATCGGTGCTGCCGCCGCCAATGCCTGAGGCGATCGGCAGGCGCTTGGTCAGCGTGAGGGCGGCGTCCGCATCGCGGCCCGTCAGCGCTGCGAGGCCACGCGCCGCCTTCAGCACCAAGTTGTCACCACCTGCGTCGCTGAGCGCGACGCCGAAGGGACCGTCGATCTTGAGTGTCAGGCCGCGACCTGGCCGCGCCGCTACAGTGTCATGTACCGAGGCGAACGCGATCAGGCTGTCGAGCAGATGATAGCTGTCGGGCCGGCGCCCGACGACGTGGAGAAACAGATTGAGCTTCGCGTGGGCCTTCGCTTCGAACGTACCCGGCGGGGCCGCGCTCACTCGGTCTTGGTGCCTTTGTCGGTGGCCTCGGTGGTCGAGGCATCGGCGGTCAGGCCGCGGCTCAGCTTGAGCCTGACCTTTGCCGCGAGATCATCATCCGGCTTCAGCACCAGCGAGCGCTCCCACTGGAATCGGGCCTCCGCCTTGCGCCCGACCTTCCAATAGGCATCGCCCAAATGATCATTGATGATTGGGTCATTCGAGAGCAGCTCGACCGATTTCTCGAGGTTCGTCACCGCGCCCACATAATCGCCGAGCTGATAGAGCGCCCAGCCCAGGCTGTCGATGATGTAGGGATCGTTCGGCCGAAGCTCGATCGCTCGTTCGATCATCTGCAACGCCTTGTCGAGGTTGGCGCGCTGCTCGACCCAGGAATAGCCGAGATAGTTGAGCACCATGGGCTGATCCGGCTGCAGCTCGAGCGCCTTCAGGAAATCCGCCTCGGCCTTCTGCCACTGCTTGGTGCGCTCATAGGCGATGCCGCGCGCGTAGTAGAGCGACCAATGGCGTTTCTCGATTGCGGCGGTACGCTTGAGGCCGGCGTCATAGGTCTCCGCCGCCTCAGCAAACCGATCAGCCCGCCGCAGCACGTCGCCCAGCGTCAGGGGGGCATCGGCGCGCGTCGGGCGCTCGTTCATCGCGAGCTTGAGGTCGGTTACCGCCTCTTCGGTGCGATCGAGCACCGAAAGGGCGGCTGCGATCCTCAGCCGTGCGGTCCAGGCGAAGGCCGAGCCCGGCTGCAGGGAGCGATACATCGCGAGCGCCTCCTCGGTGCGCCCGAGGCCATCGAGGGTCTCACCAACCAGCATGCGCGCGACGTCGAAGTTCGGCCGGAGATGCAGCGCCATGCGGGCATAGAGCAGGCCGGCATCATTGCCGGCTTCCTGTGGCACCGCGCTTGCGGCATCGAACAGCGCCTCGGCCACGCCGTCGACCGGGCTGATGACCGTCTGCGCAGGCAGTTCGCTCTTGGCAAAGCGCGCGAGCGTGCCCTCGAGCCAGAGCGAGTCCGGGTTCTTCGCGAGATAGCCGTCATAGACCGCCTTTGCCTCGGCGCGCCGGCCCTGGCGCTCGAGGAAGCTGCCATAGGCTTGTACCGCGCGGAGTGATCCGCTGGGCACGATCTCGATGGTCTTCTTGTAGTGTTCGTCGGCAATCTTGGTCTGGCCGATCGTGTCGGCGATCAGCGCCGCCTGGAAGCGATAGAAGCCGGCATAGGCATCGCGCTTCGACAGAGCCTCCAGCGCCTCCAGCGCCTCGTCCGGCTTGCCCCGTGCGACCGCGAGCCAGGCCTCGATCGCCGGCACGAGCAACACATACACCCCGTCAGCTGAGACGAGCTTCAGCCCCTTGAGCGCCGCGTCGTACTTGCCGTCGCGAAAGTCGTGAAGGACCAGGAGCATATGGCCGATGCGGGCCGAGGGGTCCGCCGTGATCAGGCGGGGTGCGAGCGCGTACGCCTCATCGATTCGTCCATCCGCCACCATGAGGGTGACGGTGCGAAGCAGCAGCGATCGATCGGCCGGATCGCCGGCGAGCGATTCGCGCATGAACTCGGCGGCCGAGGTGATGTCGTGGCTCGAATAAGCGAACCGTCCGGCAAGGTAACTGCCAAAGCCGAGATCGACGCCTGCTTCGCCCTCAGCCGCCACGCTTTGCTGTGCGATGACCGGCGGCTCGGACGGCAGGTCGCCTTCCGCGCAGGCACTCAGCGTGACGAGCGCGGCTGCGATCGCGGTCAATGAACCGGCAATGCACCGTGCCAGCGCCGGCTTCGGCTTGCTCGGCACCTTCGGGGCTTGAGGCAGTGACGTTTGGGTTTGCTTCACGACCATGATCCTAGGTCGACCTCGCGTAAAGACAACGGGGCCAGGGGGCGGATTTCATTAACCAGTCTCGTCCCGGGGAATTACCGAATCGTCATCACATGTTCGGGTAGTTGGGACCTCCGCCGCCCTCCGGCACCACCCAATGGATGTTCTGGCTCGGGTCCTTGATGTCGCACGTCTTACAGTGTACGCAGTTTTGGGCATTTATTTGAAGCCGCGGCTCACCCGCCTGGTCGGTCACGATCTCATAGACGCCCGCCGGGCAATAGCGCTGCTCGGGCGCATCGTAGATCTTGAGGTTGACCCGGATCGGCACGCTCGGGTCGCGCAAGGTGAGGTGGACCGGCTGATCTTCCTCGTGATTGGTGTTCGAGAGGAAGACCGACGACAGGCGGTCGAAGCTGATTTTTCCATCGGGCTTCGGGTAGTCGATCTTGCGGCTGCGCGCCGCCGGCTTGAGTGCCCGGTGGTCGTCATGATGGCCGAGGGTCCAGGGCATGAGCCCCCGGCTCCAGAGCTCGAAGCCGCTAAAGAGCGTGCCCGGCACGAGGCCCCAGCGAAAAGCCGGGCGACAATTGCGCACCTGGCGCAACTCCTTGCCGACCCAGGAGCGGCGTACCGCACGCGACAGGTCGGCTAGCTCATCGTGGCCTTCGCGGCCGGCCTGAAGCGCGGCAAACACGGATTCGGCCGCCAGCATGCCGGTCTTCATCGCGTTGTGGCTGCCCTTGATCTTGGGCACGTTGACAAAGCCCGCGGCGCAGCCGATCAGCGCGCCGCCCGGGAAGGTCAGCTTCGGGATCGACTGATAGCCACCCTCATTGATCGCGCGCGCGCCATAGGCGATGCGCTTGCCGCCCTCAAACACGGGGCGCACCGCTGGATGGGTCTTGAAGCGCTGGAACTCCTCGAAGGGCGAGAGGAACGGGTTCTCATAGTCGAGCGCGACCACGAAACCCACCGACACGAGGTTTTCCTCGAAGTGATAGAGGAAGCTTCCGCCATAGGTACGCGAATCGAGCGGCCAACCAAAACTGTGCTCGATCAGGCCGGGGCGATGCTTCTCGGGCTGCACCTCCCACAGTTCCTTGATGCCGATGCCGTAGGTCTGGGGCTGGCTGCCGGCGCGGAGCCTGAAGCGCTCGATCAACTCCTTGCTGAGCGAGCCGCGCACGCCCTCGGCAAACAGCGTGTATTTGGCGTGAAGCTCGATGCCCGGCTGAAAGCCCGGCTTGTGCTCGCCACGGCGCGACACGCCCATGTCGCCGGTCGCGACGCCCTTGACCGAGCCGTCCTCGTGATAGAGCACCTCGGCCGCGGCGAATCCCGGATAGAGCTCGACCCCCAGGGCCTCGGCCTCCTTGGCGAGCCAGCGGCAGAGCGCGCCCAGGCTGATGATGTAATTGCCCTGGTTGTGAAGCTGCGGCGGCAGCATCCAGGCCGGGAAGTTGTAGCGCTTCTTGCGGGTGAGCAGCGAAAAGTGCTCGGCCGAGACCGCAGTTTTGAGCGGTGCACCTTGGGCCTGCCAATCGGGAATCAGCTCGTCCAACGCGCGTGTCTCGAAGACCGCGCCCGACAGGATATGCGCGCCGACCTCGGAGCCCTTCTCGACCAGGGTCACGCTCAGCTCGCGGCCAGCCTCCTGGGCCAGCTGCTTGAGCCGGATCGCGGCCGACAGGCCGGCCGGGCCGCCACCGACGATGACGACGTCATAGCTCATCGAGTCGCGGGTCATGGGGCCTCCGACGACGGCGCACCGTCTGCTTCCACAGCCGGGTGACGGCGGGAAGCGACGGATCTTATGGGCCGATTGCCCGGTCTGGTCAATCGAGCGTATCTAAGTGCAATTGTCCCTCCCTGAAAGGCTGGTTGAGGCCCTCGGATGGCCACGCTTTCGGAACGCAACGACCTCAAGGCGCTGCTCGCGTGGTATGTCGACGCCGGCGTCGACGTCACGGTCGGCGAGGCGCCCGTCGATCGCTTGTCGCCCGCGCCCGTGGCTCCGCGCGAGGAGCCGCCCGTGCCACCACCATCCCATCGCACGATGGCCCCGCCTCCGGCAGCGGTGCTGCGGCCCGCCTCGACCGCGTCTCAGCCAGCGGGAGGCACGCTCAGCGACGCGGCGTTCAGCGCGCGCGACCTGGCGGCGCGCTGCCAGACGCTCGACGACATCCGTGCCGCGCTCGCCGCCTTCGATGCCTGCCCGCTCAAGCGCACCGCGACCACGACGGTCATCGGCGACGGCAATCCGCGGGCCGCCATCATGCTGGTGGGCGAGGCGCCAGGCGCGGAGGAGGACCGCCAGGGGCTGCCGTTCGTCGGGCCGGCCGGCAAGCTGCTCGACCGCATGCTCGGCGCGATCGAGCTCGACCGCACCAAGGTCTATATCACCAATGTGCTGCCCTGGCGGCCACCCGGCAACCGCACCCCGACGGCCGACGAGATCGCCACCTGCCTGCCCTTTGCCGAGCGCCAGATCGCCCTGGTCGCACCCCGAATCCTGATCGCGGTCGGGGGCATTTCGGCCAAGGCGCTGCTCAACAGCGCCGAGGGCATCACCCGGCTGCGTGGGCGCTGGGTCGAATACCGGCCGCAGGGCGCTCCGGCGCCGGTTCCGACCATCGCGATCTTTCATCCCGCCTATTTGCTGCGCCAAAGCCTGGCCAAACGCGAGGCGTGGCGGGATCTGCTCGAGATTCAGGCGCACATCGAGCGGCTGAATTAGCAAACTAATAAGCTTTACGTTGCATAATTGTCACGGCTCCGACCAGCCTCGTGACGGATTTACCTAATTGCGCGGCCTCTCCGGCCTGGCTTAGGAAGGCGTCCAAGGCGGTCCGAGAAGCCGCTATTGGGGGATCGTACAAACGGGAATAGGAGGCGAGATGGCGGCCGTCGCAAGACCGCTCAACATCCTTGTGCGTGCCTGTGCCGTAGCGCTGCTCGGTGGCCTGTTGTCGGCCGGGGCGGAGGCGGGCGCAGCGCATGCCGCTGATTCTGATAAAGCAAAGAAATCGAAGACAATCGAAACCGCCGCGGTATTCCCGGGTGTCGGTCGGCTCAATCAGGCGGTTGAGGTGCCGAAGGTCCTCAGCGACGCCGATCGCAAGCTCTATCGCGAGCTGTTTGCGCTCGAGGCTGCTGGCAACCAGGCCGAGGCCGACCGGCTGATCGGTCGACTGGCCGACCCCATTCTGACCGGCGACCTGCTGGCCGCCCGGTTCCTGTCCAGCACCTACAAAACCACCTATGCGGAGCTGCAGAACTGGCTCGGCCGCTATGCCGACCTTGCCGATGCGCCCGCGATCTACAAGCTCGCTTTGTCCAAGCGGCCCAAGGGGGCGATCGCGCCGCGCAAGCCGCTGGCCGCGCTCGGCGGCAAGGACAAGGTGCGTTCGAATGCCAAGGAAATTGCGTGCAGTGGCGCCGCCAACCTGACGGCGCTAGACGCGGCGCGCGACGCCCTGACCGACGGGCACGACAAAGAAGCCCTCGCCAAGGCCGAGAAGGCGGCGGCGAGCGGCCAGTGCATGGAAGCGGTCTGGGTCAGTGGCCTTGCCGCGTTCCGGCTCAAGAATGATGATCTGGCGCGGAAGCACTTCGAGGCGCTGGCGGAAGCGCCGGGCGTTCCGGCGGCGCTGGTTTCCGCCTCGGCCTTCTGGGCCTCGCGGGTGCATCTGCGTGCCGGGCGGCCGCAATTCGTGAGCCATTGGCTCGGTGCCGCGGCCGATCACCCGCGCACATTCTATGGGCTGCTGGCGCAACGCGCGCTCGGCGTGCCGATGGGGCTCGACTTCGAGCGCGAGCCCTTTACCGAGGCGGATTATGAGGCGGTGGGTGACCTGCCGCGGGTGCGCCATGCGGTGGCGCTGATCGAGGCCGGGCAGCGGGCACGGGCGGAGACGCTGCTCAAGCAGATCGGCCAGCACGCGGCGCCCCCGGTGCGCCGCGCCGTCGTCACATTGGCCGAGTCGCTCGGCGTTGTCGGGCTCCAGGCCATGATCGAGCGCACCTCGGGTCGCCGGGGCGCGTGGCGCGATGAGTCCGCGGCCTATCCGGTGCCGGATTGGGCGCCAGTCAATGGCCGGCCGATCGATCGCGCGCTGGTGTTCGCGCTGATCAAGAGCGAATCGGGCTTCCAGGTCCGGGCGCAGAACCCGACCGGGGCCTATGGCGTCATGCAGCTCATGCCGGCGACCGCGCGCTTTGCGGCCAAAAGGGCCGGCGTCTCCAAGGTCAACAAGGCGGCGCTCTCCGACCCCGAGGTCAATATCGCGCTCGGCCAGAGCTATATCGAGTATCTGGCCAAGACGCCCGAGGTGGGTGGTGACCTGTTCCGCCTGATCGCGGCTTACAATGCGGGGCCGAAGGCGGTAGAACGCTGGCAGAAGGCGCGGAAGAAGGGTGCCGACCCGCTGATGTTCATCGAGAGCCTGCCCTGGCGCGAGACGCGTGAGCTGATCGAACAGGTGGTGGCGGACTACTGGATCTATAAACTGCGCTTTGGCCACGATACGCCATCGCTCGATGCGGTGGCGGGAAATAAGTGGCCGACCTATGAAGGCAAGCGCGAGAAGGTCGCCGTTAAGGATGGGAAAGATTGACGAGAGCCGGCCGTTCTTGCCGGTCAACATCGCGGTTCTCACGGTTTCGGATACACGCACCGAGGCCGACGACAAATCGGGCGCGACGCTCGTCGAGCTGATCGCGGCGTCCGGCCACAAGGTCGCGGCGCGGCGCATCGTGACCGACGACAAGGACAAGATCATCGCGGCGCTGAAGGGCTTCATCGCCGACCCCGAGATCGACGTGGTGATCTCGACCGGCGGCACCGGTGTCACCGGGCGCGACGTCACGCCCGAGGCATTTCAGGCGGTTTATGAGAAAGAGATCCCGGGCTTCGGCGAGCTCTTTCGCACGCTGAGCTACGACCTGATCCAGACCTCGACCATGCAGTCGCGCACCACCGGCGGCGTCGCCGGCGGCACCTATTTGTTCGCGCTGCCGGGCTCGCCCGGCGCCTGCCGCGACGGCTGGGACAAGATTCTCAAGTTCCAGCTCGATAGCCGCTGGCGCCCGTGCAATCTGGTCGAGCTGATGCCACGGCTCACCGAGCGCGAGCGGGTCTTGCCGGGGCGGAAGGCGGGGTAATCACCGCCGGGTCAAGCGCCAGCGCGCGTAGGCGGCGCCGTCATCGATGTCATCGAGCGTCGCAATGGTGGCGATGCGCGCGTCCGTGGGCAGAGTCGCCCGCGAATCCTGCAGCGTATGCGGGCTCGACCAGCGCACGCCGCTGAACGGGTCGAGCGCGCGACGGCTGCGGCTCAGGCCGATCAGCCAATAGCCGCCGTCAGACGCTGGGCCGAACACGACCTCCGCTTGTCCCAACGCCTGGAACGCCGCCTCGATGTGGTGAGGCCGGAGCGCCGGGATGTCGACGCCGACCAGCACGGCCGGGCCGGGCGGCAGCGCCTCGAAGGCGCGTGCCATGCGGCGGCCGATGTCGCCGTGGCCCTGGTCGATGATCGGGAGCCGGAACGGGAGCGTGCGGTCGGTGGCGCCTTGGCCGCCCGGCAGCGCTAGCCAGGTCTGCCAACGCTCGTTCTGTGCGAGGCAATGGATCAGAAGCTGCATGGTGCGACGGTGGAAGCGCCAGGCTTCGCCCGCACCGATCGAGGCGGCGAGCCGGGTCTTGACCGCGCCGAGCCGTGCGGTGCGCGCGAAGATGATCAGATGGCGCCGACGTCTCATACCCAACCTCGATAATCGTGACCGATCATCGAGGCGCCCTCAGATGCCGGGCGCTCGCTCCGCTCGCTTGGCTTTCGCCGCATGGCGGCGCGGCGCAGTCGCGCCGGCCAAGGCTCGATGAGTCATGCTCATTGCGCCTTGAAATCATCGCTCGTAGAGCCGCGCGATGCGGGCGGGGGGAACGCCAACGAAATAGAACGCGAGACAAACGAGGTTCCGCGCCGCGCGCTGAAGGTAACCGTGCCGTCGATAGCGCACGGCCGAGGTGCGCGCCACCGCATCGAGCATCACGATGCGGCGGCGCCCGATGCGCCGGACGAGGTCGACGTCTTCCATCAGCGGCAACGCGCGATAGCCGCCGAGCGCGTCATAGAAGTCGCGCGAAATGAGGAGGCCCTGATCGCCGAAGGGCAGGCCGAGCCAGCGTGCGCGGAAGGCAACGACGCGCTCAAACAGTCGTGGCCACAAGCCGTCATCGTCGAACCGCAGTCGAAACACCGCCGCTCGCCTGACGTTGGCCGAACATTCGATGAAGGTCTCCACGGCCGCCGGCCAGCCGGGTTCGAGCACCGTGTCAGCATGTAGGAACAGCAGCCAGGGCCGCGTGGCCGCGTTCGCGCCTTGGCCGAGCTGGGTTCCGCGCCCGCGTGGTGCGCTCTCGACGCGCGCCCCGGCCGCGCGCGCAAGATCGGCCGTGTCATCTCTCGAACCACCATCGACGACGATGATTTCGGCGCCGGCCGGCAGGCACGCCAGAGTCGCGCCGAGCGTCGCCGCGGCGTTCAGGGTGGGGATCACGATGCTCAGGCGTTCCGCACTCACCGAATCCGGATAGCATCGCCCGCGAGCGGACGAAACAACCCTATTGTTCACTTTTTGTTCTTAGACTACGCTTTGGCGCAGGTACGAAAGCCCGATCAATGCGAGACGTGCGAAACCCGGATCTGAGCGCCCGCGAGCTGCGGAAGGGGCGGGGTGCCGCCACCAACCGCGAGGGCCGCTTCGAGCGCTTCACCAAGGAAGCGATTGATGACGGTTGGGGCGCGATCGACGAAGAGTTGCCGCCGATTGCAACCACGCTGACCGTCGATACCACCCGCACGATCATCGCGCGCAACGAGTCGCCCGACATTCCCTTCGATCGCTCGATCAACCCCTATCGCGGCTGCGAGCATGGGTGCGTCTATTGCTATGCGCGCCCGACGCATGCCTGGCTCGGCCTCTCGCCGGGGCAGGATTTCGAGAGCCGGCTGTTCTACAAGCCTGACGCGGCCAAGCTTCTGGAGGCCGAACTCGCCAAGCCGTCCTATCGCTGCAAGTTCATCGCGATGGGCACCAACACCGATCCCTATCAGCCGACCGAGCGCCGACTGGAGATCACGCGCTCGATCATCAAGGTGCTGGCGGCGCACAATCATCCACTCAGCATCACGACCAAATCGGCGCTGGTGACGCGCGATCTCGATCTGCTCGTGCCGATGGCCGAAAAGAGACTCGTTGGTGTCGGCATCTCGGTGACCACGCTCGATGCCAAGCTCGCGCGCACGCTCGAGCCGCGTGCCTCGACGCCGGCCAAACGGCTCGAGGCGATGCGCACGCTGAATGCGGCCGGCGTGCCCTGCATGGTGATGGTCGCGCCCTGCATTCCAGGTCTGACCGACAGCGAGATGGAGCGCATTCTCGAGGCCGCGGCCGCGGCCGGCGCGCGCGAGGCGGCCTACATCACGCTCCGCCTGCCACTCGAGATCAAGGACCTGTTCGAGGAATGGCTCGCGGCCCACGCGCCGGGCCGGGCCAAGCACGTGCTCTCGCTCGTGCGGGACTTGCGCGGCGGCGCGCTCTACCAGAGCGACTACGGCACACGCATGCGCGGCACCGGCCCCTATGCGGACATGCTCGCCAAGCGCTTCGACATCGCCTGTCGCCGCTTGGGCCTAAACCGCGAGCGTCGCCCGCTGGATGCCACGCTGTTCAAGCGGCCGGCGCGTGCGGGCGATCAGTTGTCGTTCCTTTGAACCATAGGCATCGCCGCTTCATACCCCCCCCCACCCTATCCCTCCCCCGCAAGGGGGGGAGGGGACATAAGAAGGACCCTGGCTGCGGAGACCGCCAGCAACGATGGGCGGCGTGACCATCTTCCAACCCCCTCCCCCTCAACGTGGCACTATGGGGAATGGCTCTTGCTGCTGCTTGCCTCCCCCCTTGAGGGGGAGGCCGCGAGCGTTGCGAGCGAGTGGGGGGTGATCCCGGAGTGTTGGCGGCTTCGCGCGAATCTCTGTACGACACCGCGATGGCACTCACCTTTGCAGAAATGCGTGGAACGGCCGGCATCGATGAGGCGGGCCGGGGGCCCTGGGCAGGTCCCGTGGTCGCTGCGGCCGTCATGATCGATCCCGCACGAATGCCCCCGGACGTGGCGCGGCGGATCAATGATTCGAAGAAGCTCGCGCCGGCGCGGCGCGAGGCGCTGTTCGAGGCGATCATCGCGCACGCGCTCGTCGGCATCGGCGATGCCACTGTCGAGGAGATCGACCGGTTCAACATTCTTGCCGCGACCCACCTCGCGATGCGGCGCGCGGTCGATGCGCTGCCCGAGCGCCCGGCCGCCGCGCTGGTCGACGGCAACAGCCTGCCGAAGCTAGGCTGTCCCGCTGCGCCCGTGATCGGTGGAGACGCCAAGGTGATCGAGATCGCCGCGGCCTCGATCATCGCCAAGGTGACGCGCGACCGCCTGATGGGCCGGCTCGCCGAGGCCAATCCCGGCTATGGCTGGGAGCGCAACAAGGGCTATGGCACGGCGGAACATAGCGCGGCCATCGGCCGTCTCGGCGTCTCTCCGCACCACCGACGCTCCTTCGCGCCCATCCGGATGTTCCTCGAAAGTTCTTAATATCTGTTAGGAATCAAAAACTTGACCGGCGACTCCGGGCTCGGCATGCTGCGCCCCCATGGGGGAGAAGCCGGCAAGCGGGCGCATCATCGTGGGCGACTGCGTCGAGGCCATGAAGAGTCTCGGCGCGGGCTCGGTCGACCTCGTGTTCGCCGATCCGCCGTACAATCTCCAGCTCGCGGGCGAGCTCCGGCGGCCCAACAACTCGGTAGTCGATGCGGTCGACGACGCCTGGGACCGGTTCGCGAGCTTCGCCGACTATGACGCCTTCACCCGTGCCTGGCTCGTTGAGGCGCGGCGCGTACTGAAGCCCTCCGGCTCGCTCTGGGTCATCGGCACCTACCACAACATCCACCGCATCGGCGCCACGCTCCAGGATCTCGGCTTCTGGGTGCTGAACGATGTTGTGTGGCGCAAGACCAACCCGATGCCGAACTTCCGCGGCCGTCGCTTCACCAATGCGCACGAGACGCTCATCTGGTGCGCGCGCTCCGAGAAGGCCAAGGGCTACACCTTCAACTACGAGGCGATGAAGGCCTTGAACGAGGGCCTGCAGATGCGGAGCGACTGGTTGATTCCGCTTTGCACCGGCCATGAGCGCCTGAAGGACGATGCGGGCCAGAAGGCGCATCCGACCCAGAAACCCGAGGCGCTGCTCCACCGCGTGATCCTCGCGACCTCGAAGCCGGAGGATGTGGTGCTCGACCCGTTCTTCGGCACCGGCACCACCGGCGCGGTCGCCAAGAGGCTCGGGCGGCGCTACATCGGCATCGAGCGCGAGAAGCAGTATGTCGCGGTGGCGGAGGAGCGCATCGCCGCCGTTTCGCCCCTGCCGCCGGACGCGCTCAAGGCCACGCCGTCCAAGCGCGCGGCGCCCCGGGTGCCCTTCGGCTCCTTGATCGAGCGCGGGCTGATCGCGCCGGGCGAAACGCTCTATGACCGCATGAAGCGAGTGCGGGCCGAGGTGCGCGCCGATGGCTCGCTGGCGCTCGGCCGGCGCACCGGCTCGATCCACCGCATGGGGGCGGAGGCGCAGAACGCGCCGGCCTGCAATGGCTGGACCTTTTGGCACGTCACCGACGGCAAGGGGCAGCTCGTGCCGATCGACAGTCTGCGAGACAAGGTGCGTGGCGATTTCGAGTAGGGCGTAGCGGTCAGCACACGAACCCACTCGCGTCATGGCCGGGCGGAGACCCGGCCATCCAGTCTTCCTTCGTTTCGTTCGGCGTTGCGGCCTCTGGATTGCCGGGTCAAGCCCGGCAATGACGAGATGAAAGAACGCGCCGGCTCGATAACGTCGCGCCTACTTCTTCAACAGCCCTTCGACCGCCCCAGTAAGCTCCGCCGACATCGGCTCGGTCGCGCTCGGGAAGGTGCGAACCAACGCGCCATCCGGCCCGATCAGG
>VGET01000070.1 GCA_016869195.1 Alphaproteobacteria bacterium
GCGAGCCATGTACGCGGTGATCCGTACCGGCGGCAAACAATATCGGGTGGCGCCTCGGGACGTCATCGAGGTCGAACGGCTGCCGGCCGAGGCTGGTGCGGCGGTCGAGCTCAGTGAAGTGCTTGCCCTGAATGATGAAAAAAGCACCGTCATCGGCACGCCGCTGGTCAATGGCGCGCGCGTCGCCGCCACCGTGCTCGAGCACACCAAGGGCGACAAGGTGATCATCTTCAAGAAGCGTCGGCGCAAGAACTATCGCCGGCGCACCGGCCACCGCCAGGGTTACACCATGTTGCGGATCGACGAGATACTTCCGGCCGGCCAGAGCCGGCGCGGCGGCGCGGCCGAATAGGGTGCGCGGCCAACGCGCCGCCGCCGACTGAAGGAGTAGGACGATGGCACATAAGAAAGCTGGCGGCAGTTCGCGCAACGGGCGCGATTCAGCGGGTCAGCGCCTGGGAATCAAGCGCTTCGGAGGCGAGGTCGTCGCGGCCGGCAATGTGATCGCGCGGCAGCGCGGCACCAAGTGGCACCCGGGCACCAATGTCGGCCTGGGCAAGGACCACACGCTGTTTGCGCTCGCGCCCGGACGGGTATCGTTTGCGCGCAAGGCACGCGGCCGCACCGTCGTGTCGGTGGACCCGGTGAACTGAAGCCCGGCCCGTCGCCCATAGGTAAAGAGGGAGCGGCGGGCCGCTCCCTTTTTCGTTGGATCTGACCGGCCATGAACTTTCTCGACGAAGCCAAGGTCTATGTCAGAAGCGGGGACGGCGGCAGGGGCTGCCTGAGCTTCCGGCGCGAGAAGTTCGTGCCCTTCGGCGGACCGGATGGCGGTAATGGCGGCCGTGGCGGCGATGTCATCGCGATCGCCGATGCTTCGCTCAATACGCTGATCGACTTTCGCTACCAGCAGCATTTCAAGGCCGCCAAGGGCGGCTATGGCATGGGCGCGAACCGGACCGGCGCGGACGCCGCCGAGCTGATCATGAAGGTGCCGGTCGGCACGCTCATTATCGCCGAAGACAAGGAGACCGTGCTGGCCGATCTCGCCACGCCTGGCGCTCGCTATGTTATCGCGAAAGGTGGCGATGGCGGCTTCGGCAACGCGCACTACAAGTCATCGACCAACCGCGCGCCCAGGCGCGCCGACCCGGGCTGGCCCGGCGCCGAGTGCTGGGTCTGGCTCCGGCTCAAGCTGCTCGCCGATGTTGGGCTGGTCGGCTTGCCCAATGCGGGCAAATCCACCCTGCTCGCGCGCCTGACCGCCGCGCGCCCCAAGATCGCGGACTATCCGTTCACCACGCTGAAGCCGCAGCTTGGCGTCGTCACGCGCGGCGATGACGAGTTCGTCCTGGCTGACATCCCTGGCCTGATCGAAGGCGCGAGTGAGGGTGCGGGTCTCGGCACGCGCTTCCTCGGCCATGTCGAGCGTTGCGCGGTGTTGGTCCATCTGATCGATGGTACGCAAGGCGACCCGGTTGCGGCCTATCGAATCGTGCGCACCGAGCTCGAGCATTACGGTCATGCGCTAATCGAGAAGCCTGAGCTGATCGCACTCAACAAGGTTGATGCGCTCGATACTGAAACCATCACGCAATTGGTGGCGGCGCTTGAGGGCGAGACCGATTCACCGGTCCTGCCGATCTCGGCCGCGACCGGGACCGGCCTCGACGTGCTGGTCGCCCGCGCGATGGAAGCGGTGCAGGGCGCCCGCGCGGCACGCTTGACCTTGGCCACACCGGCGAGCGACCTCAGGGAGGCCGCGCCATGACGACAACACCTTCGCTCGGCTCTTCCCGCCGCGTGGTCGTCAAGATCGGCTCCGCCTTGCTGGTTGACCAGGAGAGTGGCGAGCTCAAGCACCGCTGGCTTGAAGAGTTGGTCGCCGACGTCGCCGCGCTGAAAGCACGCCAGAAGGACGTGCTCATCGTAAGTTCGGGCGCAATTGCGGTGGGTCGGCGCCTGCTCGGCTATGGCGGTCGTGCGCTCAGGCTCGAGGAGAAGCAGGCGGCAGCCGCCTGCGGGCAGGTCAAGCTGGCGCACGCCTATCAGGACGTGCTGAGTCGCCACCGAATCATGGCGGCGCAGATCCTGCTCACCTTCGACGATACCGAATCACGCCGGCGCTATCTGAACGCGCGCTCTACAATCAATACCTTGCTTAGCGCTGGCGCGGTGCCGGTCATCAACGAGAACGATACTGTTGCCACACAAGAGATCCGCTTCGGCGACAATGACCGGCTGGCCGCACGCGTCGCCGGCATGATGTCGGCCGATGTGCTGGTCCTCCTGTCCGATGTCGATGGGCTCTACACGGCCGATCCGCGCATCGATCCTTCGGCGCGCTGGATCGAGCGGGTCGATGCGCTGACGTCGGAGATCGACGCAATGGCTGGCCGCACACGGTCGAGCGACGCCTCGGGCGGCATGATCACCAAGCTTGCCGCGGCGCGCATTGCGCTCGGCGCCGGCTGCCACATGGTGATCGCGAAAGGTGCGGTCGATCGCCCTTTGAGCGCGATCGAACAGGGTGCGCGCTCGACCTGGTTCGTCGCCGGCGCAAGCCCACTTGCCGCGCGCAAGCAGTGGATCGTCAACACGTTGAAGCCAAGGGGCGCGCTGATCATCGATGCCGGCGCCGCAAGCGCGCTGAAGCAGGGGCGGAGCCTGTTGCCCGCGGGCGTCAAGGGCGTCGAGGGCGATTTCATGCGGGGCGATGCCGTGTCGCTTCGCCGACCCGATGGGGCCGAGGCGGGTCGCGGCCTCGTCGCTTATTCGGCGAGCGACGCGAAGTTGATCATCGGGCACAAGACCGGTGAAATAGAGCCCATTCTCGGCTACCGTGGCCGCGACGAGATGATCCACCGCGATGACCTGGTGCTGTTCGAATGAACGCGCGCGGCACGCCTAAGGATAATGGCGGCAGTCCCGCACTCGAGGCCGCGATTGCTGCCCTGGCGCGCGACGCGCGGGCCGCGGCGCTCCGTCTGGCGACAACACCGACCGAGGCGAAACGAGCGGCGCTCAAGGCTGCGGCTGCATCGCTTCGGCGCAATGCGACGAACGTGCTCGACGCCAATGCGCGGGATGTTGCGGCCGCCGGGTGCAATGACATCTCGGGCGCGATGCTGGACCGACTGGTGCTCGACCAGAAGCGCCTCGATGCGATGATCGCGGGTCTCGAGGAGGTTGCCGCTCTGCCGGATCCGGTCGGGCGCGTGCTCGAATCGTGGACACGGCCAAACGGCCTTCGCATCGAACGGGTTGCGGTGCCGATCGGCGTGATCGGGATCATCTATGAGTCTCGACCCAACGTCACCGCCGATGCCGGCTCGCTCTGCCTCATGGCGGGCAATGCGGCAATTCTGCGCGGTGGTTCCGAGAGCTTTGAATCCTCAAAGGCGATCGTCGCGTGCCTGGCGGATGGTTTGCGCGCCGCCGGTTTGCCGGAGGCCGCGATCCAGCTGGTCCCGACCACCGATCGCGCTGCGGTCGGCGCGCTGCTCCGCCTCGCGAAGGACGTCGACCTCATCGTGCCGCGTGGCGGCCGCTCGCTGATCGAGCGGGTGCAGGCCGAGAGCCGCATCCCCGTGCTCGCCCATCTGGACGGTCTCTGCCACGTCTATGTCCATGCCGCTGCGGACCTCGATATGGCGAAGGCGGTGCTGCTCAATTCAAAGATGCGCCGCACCGGCGTGTGCAACGCTGCCGAATCGCTACTGATCGATCGCGCCATCGTGACACGCGTGGGTGAGTTGATTCAGCCGCTGCTGGCCGCGGGTTGCGAGGTACGTGGTGATGAGACGTTCGTTGCGGCCGACCGGCGGGTGAAGCCTGCCGCGCCGATCGATTACGACACCGAGTTCCTCGATGCGATCATCGCGGCCAAGGTCGTCTCGGGCCCGGACGAGGCGATCGCTCATGTGAACCAGCATGGCTCGCACCATACGGACAGCATCGTCACCAACGATGACGCGATCGCCGAGCGTTTCCTCAACGAGGTCGATTCCGGCGTCGTGCTGCACAACGCCTCGACCCAGTTCAATGACGGCGGGCAATTCGGCATGGGCGCCGAGATTGGCATCTCGACCAGCAAGCTGCACGCGCGGGGGCCTGTCGGCGTCGAGCAGCTCACCACGTTCAAATACCGTGTCCGCGGCGCCGGTCAGCTGAGGCCGTGAGCGCTTGACGCCGCGCCGACGGCCGACCCAGCGACCGATCCGCCTCTCGGCCGCGCCCTGCGATGATGAGCCGGCGGTCAAGCGTCGTCGTGCGCGTCGCATCGGTTTGTTCGGGGGCTCGTTCAACCCGGCGCATGAAGGCCACCTCCATATCAGCCAGACGGCGCTCCGCGCGCTCGCGCTCGATGAGATCTGGTGGCTGGTCTCGCCGCAGAATCCGCTGAAATCGCCGCGCAACATGGCGCCCTTGACTGAGCGCGTGACAAGCGCGAGGGCGCTCGCTCGTGACCGACGGATCAAGGTGAGTACCTTTGAGGTCGAGCATGGCCTGACCTTCACGGCCGACACGGTGAAGGCGCTCAAGCGCCGGTTTCCGTGCGCCCGCTTCCTTTGGCTGATGGGCGCAGACAATCTGCCGGGGTTCACGCGCTGGCGCCGCTGGGCCGAGATCTACCGGTCCGTACCGATTGCGATCTTCGCCCGCCATCCCTATGCTCCGCGCGTGTATGCCTCGGTTCCCAGCCTTCGTTTCATCCGGCGGCGGATTGCGCCGCGGCGCGCCCGGCGTCTCGCCGATTATGCGCCGCCCGCCTGGACTTTTTTTCACTGTCGCCTGCATGCGGCGTCCGCGACGGCCATTCGGGCCGCTGGCCTCCCGCGCGATTTGAACCGGTACTGAGCGTGCCGGGTCGCAAGAAAACCCCCGTCGGACGGTCGATCAGGAGCGTCTCGCCGGTCTCACCGGAGGAGACCAAGCGCCTGATCGAGCGCGTGCTCGACGACGCCAAGGCGGAAGATATCGTCGCGATCGATCTGGCCGGCAAATCCACGGTCGCAGACTTCATGGTGGTTGCGACCGGTCAGAGCCACCGTCAGGTCGCGGCCTTCGCCGAGCGCCTGGTCGAAGCTCTCAAGGCGGCCGATGCGCCGGTGCTCTCGGTCGAGGGCCTCAAGGCGAGCGACTGGGTGCTGGTCGATGCCGGCGACGTGATCGTGCATCTGTTCAGGCCCGAGATTCGGGCGCTCTATGCGCTCGAAAAGATGTGGTCGGTCGACCTCACGGCGCGCCGCGCCAAGCGTGACCGCGGAAGCTGAGCGCGCGTGCGCGTGCTGATCGCGGCGGTCGGCAAGGATCGCGGCTCCCCGACCGAAGAACTGTGTCAGACCTACTTCAAGCGCCTGCCTTGGCCGGTCGAGCTCAAGGAAGTTGAGCTCAAGGGTAACCGCGCGGCTTCGGCAATGCGGGTGGAAGAGGGCAAGGCGCTGCTCAAGGCGATCCCCGAGGGCGCTTATGTGATTGCGCTCGATGGCCGGGGCGAGCCTTTGTCGAGCGAGGCGCTCGCCGTCCGCCTTAAGCGCTTACAGGACGAGGGCACCAAGGCCGTTGCCTTCGTGATCGGCGGCGCCGAGGGGCTCGATCCCGAGATCCTTAAGGCGGCGCGCCTGAGGCTTTCTCTGGGCGCCATGACCTGGCCGCATCTGCTGGCCCGCGCCATGCTGGCGGAGCAGCTCTACCGTGCCGCCTCGATCATCGCCGGCCACCCCTATCACCGGGGCTGAGTTCGGCCCCGCGATTGGCAGGCCGGGGCGCATGCGCTAAATAACCGCCCATGACACCGCCGATTCGGCCGCGCCCCGTCGTGCTCTGCGTGCTCGATGGCTGGGGCACGGGCGAGCCCACACCTGACAACGCCATCGCTCACGCGCGGACGCCGAATTTCGACGATTTCCTCGCGCGCTGCCCCCATGCCGTGCTCGAGACCGCGGGCCTCGAGGTCGGCCTGCCGCCGGGCCAGATGGGCAATTCCGAGGTCGGGCATATGAACTTGGGCGCCGGCCGCGTGGTCATGCAGGATCTGCCGCGCATCGATGCCGCGATCGCCGATGGCTCGCTCGCCCGCCACCCCGATCTTCTGGCGTTCATCGCGGCGCTCAAATCGAGCGGCGGGCGCTGCCATCTGCTTGGGCTGCTCTCGCCCGGCGGTGTGCATTCGCATCAGGATCAACTGGCGGCGCTGGCCCGGATCATCGCGGGCGCCGGCGTTCCGGTCGTGGTCCACGGTTTTCTCGATGGGCGCGACACGCCGCCGCGCTCGGCGCTCGACCATGTCGCGGCATTCGAGCGCG
The DNA here is from genome assembly GCA_016869195.1 of Alphaproteobacteria bacterium. Lineage (GTDB taxonomy): Bacteria > Pseudomonadota > Alphaproteobacteria > UBA828 > UBA828 > SHWC01. The sequence goes on from VGET01000070.1 coordinate 6,309, forward strand.
CGATCGCCGGCGCCGGGCCGATCAGCATCGGCACGCTCTCGGGCCGCTATTTCGCGATGGACCGCGACAAGCGCTGGGAGCGCGTGATGCGCGCCTATGACGCGCTGGTCGATGCCGGGGCTTCGAGCGCGCCAATTCCTGCGGCGGCGATCAAGGCGTCATACATTGCCGACGTTGGCGACGAGTTCCTGGAGCCGCGCGTGATCGGCGACTATCGCGGCATGGCCGATGGTGATGGGCTGCTGATGGCCAATTTCCGGGCCGATCGGGCGCGAGAGATCCTGAGCGCATTGCTCGAGCCGGCGTTCGATGGCTTCGCGCGGCGCCGGGTCGTCCGCTTCGCCGCGATGCTCGGCCTGACGGAATATTCCGAAGCCCTGTCGCGCCGCCTGGGCGCGCTGTTCCCGATGCTCGGGCTCGACGACACCATGGGGCGCATCGTCTCGGCCGCGGGGCTCAAACAGCTTCGCATCGCCGAGACCGAGAAGTACGCGCACGTCACCTTTTTCTTTAACGGCGGCGATGAGCGGGTGATTCCGGGCGAGGAGCGCATTCTAGTGCCCTCGCCCAAGGTCGCAACCTATGACCTCAAGCCCGAAATGTCGGCGCCGGAGGTGACGGACAAGCTGATCGAGGCCGTCGGCTCGGGCCGGTTTGACTTCATTGTGGTCAACTACGCCAACACCGACATGGTGGGTCACACGGGTGATTTTCAGGCTGCGGTCAAGGCCGTCGAGGCGGTCGATGCCTGCCTCGGCCGGCTTGCCTGCGCGATTGAAGCGGCCGGCGGGGTGCTGCTGATCACGGCCGACCACGGCAATGCCGAGCAGATGCACGATGAAGACACAAAAGGGCCGCATACCGCTCATACGATGAACCTCGTGCCGATGGTGCTGGTCGGCGCGGGACTTTCCGGTATCAGGGTGCGCGATGGTCGGCTGGCCGATGTTGCGCCAACGCTTCTGACGCTGATGGGGCTCAAGGTGCCGGGGGCGATGACCGGCCGTAGCCTGATCGAGCGTGAGGAGCGCGAGACGGGGCGCCGGGCCCGTGCGGCGGCTGACGTCTAGGCGCGCAAGGGCGGTCGGGCTGGCGGCATCGATCGGCGCCGCCATCATAAGCCTGTGCGGCGACGCAACGGCGGCCGACCGGCGCGAGCTCGATCAGGCGGAACGTGTTCTTAAGGACACGAAAGACGCCATCGAGAAGGAACAGAAGGCGGTAGTTGAATTTGGCGAACAGGCAGCGATTCACCGCGCAGAGCTCGATCGGCTTCGCACCGAAGCCATGACGGTGGTCGAGGAAGCCCGGGCGATGGAGCGTTTGGTCGACGAGCTCGAGGCTCGACTCGGCACGCTCTTTGCCGATGAGATTGGGCTCGTCGCGGCGCTTGATGAGCGTGCCGGTCCTCGGGCCGAGGTGCTCGGCGCGATGGCGCGCCTGAGCCGTACCCCGCCACGTGCCCTTATGCTCTCGTCGCAATCGGTGGTCGATTCGAGCCGGACCGTGCTGCTGCTCTCGGCGCTGTCGCGGCGGCTGGAGTCCGAGGCCCATGAGATCAATGTCAGCCTCGCGCAATTGACCGCGCTGCGCAGCGATATTGCGCGCGAACGCCTGAGTCTCGAAGCGGCCGACCAAGGCCTCGCCGATCGGCACAAGCGGCTCGAAACGCTGATGGCCGACCGGGCCGCGCTCGAGCTGGCCGCCACGTCCGGCCGGTCCGCCGCCGAAGCGCGCATCGACAAGCTCGTGCGCGAAGCCAGGAGCCTTGAGGAGTTGGTTGCCAAGCTGGCCCGCGATCCCATTGTCTCAGCCGCCGCAGAGACCGACGGTTCAGACGATCGGTCCGCCGAGTCCAGTGACAGCGATGGTCGCTCGACCGATGAGGCCCGTCAGGCGCTGCTTGATGAGGCCGCCCGCAAGGCCTCCGCCGAGCCGCGCCAAGGTGCCTTCACCATGCCGGCACAGGGGCAGTTGATCGCACATTACGGCACCACCACGGCGCCCGGCGTCACCGCCAAAGGAATCTCGATCGAAACGCGTCCGGATTCACCGGTTGTTGCCCCTTTTTCGGGCAAGATCGTCTTTGCCGGCCCCTTTCACGACTATGGCCAACTCTTGATCATCGCGCACGGCCAAGGCTATCATACGCTCCTCGCCGGCCTCGGGCGTATTGACAGCACCGTAGGGCGTTGGGTGCTAGAAGGTGAGCCCGTGGGCGTCATGGGCTCCGTTTCGGACTCGCGACCGCAGCTCTATTTGGAGCTGCGTCACAATGGCAGGCCAGTCAATCCTTTGCCCTGGCTGGCCACGGGCTCAAGCAAACTGAGTGGATGATGATGCGCAAGCGGTTCCTCGCGGGATTGGCAGTCGCTTCGTTTTTGATCGCGCCTTCGGTGGTTCTTGCCGCCAGCGCGGAGACCTACCGCCAGCTCAACCTGTTCGGCGACGTCTTCGAGCGCGTGCGCTCGGACTATGTCGAGGAGGTGAGTGACGCCGACCTGATCGAGGCGGCGATCAACGGCATGCTGACGTCGCTCGACCCACACTCGAAGTACCTCAATCCAAAGAACTACCAGGAAATCCAGGTCCAGACCAAAGGCGAGTTCGGCGGCCTCGGCATCGAGGTCACCATGGAGAACCAGCTGGTCAAGGTGATCTCGCCGATCGATGACACGCCAGCGTCCAAGGCGGGCATCCAGCCGGGCGACTTTATCACCCATCTCGATGGTGAGCCGGTGATGGGGCTCACGCTCGAGCAGGCGGTCGAGAAGATGCGCGGTCCGGTCGATTCGCCGATTTCGCTCATCATCCAGCGCGCCGGCGTCGAATCACCGATCGAAGTCAAGCTCATGCGCGCGGTGATCAAGATTCGCTCGGTCCGCACGCGCGTCGAGGGCGATGACATCGCCTATTTGCGCATCACCTCCTTCACCGAGCGCACCTCCGAAGAGCTCGAGAGGTCGATGAAGGAGATGCTGGGGGCGAAGGACAGCAAGATCAAAGGCGTTGTCCTCGATCTGCGCAACAATCCGGGTGGTCTGCTCGATCAGGCCGTCGCGGTGAGCGACGACTTCCTCGACCAGGGCGAAGTGGTCTCGACCCGCGGCCGCCGGGCGGACAGCATCCAGCGCTTCAACTCGCGCAAGGGCGATATCGCGAATGGCTTGCCTCTGGTCGTGCTGATCAATGGCGGCTCTGCCTCGGCGTCGGAGATCGTTGCCGGCGCGCTGCAGGATCATCGGCGCGCACTTCTGCTCGGCACGCGCTCGTTCGGCAAAGGCTCGGTTCAGACCGTCATTCCGCTTGGCGCGCAAGGCGCGATCCGGCTTACGACCGCGCGCTATTACACGCCCTCCGGCCGCTCGATCCAGGCCAAGGGCATCGACCCCGATATCGTCGTCGAGCAGGCCAAGATCGAGCGGCTGTCCGCGTTTGAGCGGCGGGGTGAGGTCGATCTGCGCGGCCATCTCGAGAACCCGCAGGGTGAGGAGAAGGGTGGCAAGAATGGCGCGGGCGCCGTGCCGACTCCGCCCAGCAAGCCCGACGCAAGCAAGCCGGACGCCAGCAAGGACGGCGCTGCCAAGCCGGCCGATGCCGCGAGTTCGGGCGCAGCCAAGCCCGGCGACGCTACTAAGCCCGGCGAAACACAGGTTGCAGATGCAGCGGACGCGGCGCCGCCCGAGGATTACCAGCTGACGCGGGCCCTCGATCTCTTGCGGGGCCTTAGGCTGCTCTCGAGCAAGGCGGCCTCGGTCGAGTAGCCTGCGCCGCCGCGCGCGACTGGCTGGCGAGCCATTATGGCTCTTGCCCTTGTTGGTCGGCTGGCAAGTGGCTTTCGGGTGTTTGGCCGCCTGCTGAGACTCCGCCCCCCAATTCTTGCCGGCGGCGTGGTTGCTGCGGCGCTGATCGGCCTCGTGGTTTGGCTTGAGCTTGCGAGCGGCGAAGCGCCAGGCGACGGGGCGCCCAGCGTCACCGTGCCGATCGCGCACGACGGTTCGGCACCACACGATGCGCCGAAGGATTCAGCGAGTCACGGCGAGACGACGGCACACGATGCCGGCACAAAGGAGCCGGCCGATGCACCCGGACATGGTGCGGATGGAGAGGCCGGGCACGAGGCTGGCCATGGTCAGGCAGAGTCGTCAGCGTCGGCAACCGCGCATGGTGACGGCGGCGCTGAACCGACCGAGGCGGGGCCTGGTAGCACGGAGACCGGTTTCGGCCACGAGACGCCCAGTAACGAGACGGCTGTGCACAATGGAGGCCACGCCGGCGCGGCCGATGCCGGCCATGGCGCGTCGGATCGAGCGGCGGGCGAAAGCCACGTGGCGGCCGATGGCGGTGCGGGCCAGTCGCAAGACGAGCACGGTGAAGGCGCGGCTCATGCCGAGCCGATCGTGCTCGCCCCGGTCGATCCCGAACTCCTGCAAACATCGAGCCGCGGCGGTCTACCGATCGTGGGCCCGGATGGCCGGAAGCCCTGGCAGGTCTATGCGCGCCCCGGTTCGCACGAAAAGGAGCGCCCGCGCGTCGCCATCGTGATTGGTGGCCTCGGCCTCAATCGCGCGATGACCGAAGCGGCGATCAAATTGCCGCCGGAGATCACGCTTTCCTTCTCGCCCTATGCGGGCGAGCTCGGCGCGCTGATTGGCGAAGCGCGCGCGGCTGGGCACGAGGTGATGATCGATCTGCCGCTCGAGCCTATTTCCTATCCGGCGGATGACCCCGGCCCCGACACGCTTCTCACCTCGCTCACGCCGCCGCAGAACATTGAGCGTCTTGAGCTGGTCATGGCGCGGGCGAACGCCTATGTCGGTTTCCTCGGCGTCATGGGCTCACGCTTCACGACCGCACCGGATTCCCTTCGGCCCGTGCTCTCGGTGTTGTCCGAGCGTGGCCTTCTGTTTGTGGATGATCGCTCAAGCGCCGAGAGCCTGGTGTCTGACGTCGCGAGCCAGTTGAAGCTGCCGCATGCGGTGAGCCGGGGTTTCATCGATATGGAAGCGACACGCAGCGCCATCGATGCCGCGCTTGCCCGCCTTGAACGGGAGGCCAAGCCCGACCGTCCGCTCCTCGCCATCGCGCGGCCGTTTCCGGTCACGTTGCAGCGGATCGAGGCATGGTCGAAGACTCTGGCCGATCGCGAGATTGTGCTGGAGCCGGTCAGCGCGATCGTGACCAAAGCCAAAAAGGGCGAGCGCGATCAGCCGGTCGAGGACCTCCATGGCGCCAAAGACGAGGCACATGGCGAGGCCCCCGCAAGTTCCGACTCCAAGAGCAACGCCGCGCCGAAGCCCAAGGCTGACTCGGCCGGGCACGATGCGACCGACAGCCATCATTGAAGGTTCCAGGGGTCATGAGTCAGATCAGAAACACGGCTGAGCCCCCATTGGACCTTGTTCGCCGGCCCTATCGACGTGGCGTTGGCGTCGTGCTCATCAATGAGCGGGGCGAGGTCTTTGCCGGGCGCCGCTATGACCGCTTTCCCGATGCCTGGCAAATGCCTCAAGGCGGCATCGATCCCGGCGAGACGCCGCTCAAGGCGGCGCTGCGCGAACTTGAGGAGGAAACCGGGGTCGGCACGCGGCATGTCGAGCTGATCGCGGAAGATCTCGAGTGGCGGCGCTATGACCTGCCCGAGGCGCTCGCGAACTCCGCCTGGGGCGGGCGGTTTCGCGGCCAGGAGCAGAAGTGGTTTGCCGTGCGCTTTCTAGGCAGCGATGCCGATATCGACATCGAGACCGCGCATCAGGAGTTTGTCGCCTGGCGCTGGGCGACCTCCCGCGACCTGCTGGCGAGCATTGTCGATTTCAAACGCTCGCTCTACGAGGCCGTGTTCGCGGCGTTCGAGCCCTACCTTGTGGGCCAGGGGCGCTGAGGGGTCTTCTTCCCGTCAATGCATCATCGGGCCGCGGGCCGGGGCGGAGAGGAGCGGCTCGCCCACCTTGAGATCAAGGTCCCACTCGGCCTTGGCCGCGGCGGCCGCGATCACCCCGCACAGCGAGTGCAGCAGGTTTGAGTCGAGCACGACGCTGAGCGTGCGCTTGTCGGCGGTGTCGAGCGAGAGCTCGATCGCGCCGGAGCGCTGGGTCTTGAGCTTTGCACCCGTGAGCAACACGGGGTCGTTGCCGAAGGGCGTTTCGAGCGCGGTGCCTTGATAGGCGGTCTTGAAGTCCGCGCCCTTCAGAGCCGCGTCATGTTGAAACGAGAGTAGGGCTTGGCGCACCGACTCGTCGCTCTGCTCGCCGATCCCGGGTTGACGTTCCGCGGCCTTCATCAGGACCGTCCAGAGCGCGCGCACGAAACGGCGGGTGAGCCACAGCCGATATTCGTGCTGCTTCGAGGTCGACAGCCTAAGAAGCAGCCGATCCTCTTCCTGCGAGATGGTCAGGTTGACCTGGTGGAGGGAATTCGCCATGGCAATGAATGGCGCAGCATGGCTGCGCGGGCGTCAGGCGTGCGCCAACCCGCGCTCAAGGTACCGCGCATAGCCGCGAAACGCGGCCCATGCGAGGCGCGTCAATACCTTGCCCGCCAGGCCCTGGGGCTTGATCCCAACCGCCTTCAACGTCATCCCGAAGCCGAGCTCGACATGGCCGTAGCGATAGAGCGGCAAGGTCCGCGCGGCGTAGGACTTGATCGCACGGCGCCGATCATAGGGCAGGCTCTCGCCAGAGCCGCAATGATAGGCATAGGCGAGCTCGTCATCGGCGCTCTCGAACAGGCGGCCGGCCGCGACTTTCGCGCGGGCGAGCAGGTTGATCCGCTCGGCCTTCTGGTAGCGCTTCATGTAGGTGTAGAAGAGCTTGTAGTGGCGGAACTCATCGCCCGCGATGCGCTGGCAGATCTCGCGGAACACTGGCTCCGTCGCCGAATCGCGGAGCGCGCTGTAATGGGCCGAGGTGCCGACCTCGACCACGCACCGCGCGACCAGCTCGCCGCAGCGCGAGCCGCGAACCGATTCCTTCGCCGTGGTGTCGATTTTGTGATTGGCGACGAAGCGCTCGAACGCCTCGTCAAAGTTGAATGAAGGATCAGCCAGTTCCGCGTAGCGCCGCAGTGCCTGGCCATGGCGAATCTCCTCCTGCGCCCATGCGGCGGCTGCAGCGGAGAACTCCGCATCGTCCGGAAACACGCTGCACAAATAGGCGCCGTAGTCGCCACTATGGTGCTCGACCATGCAGGCGGCCTTGGCAATCCTCACCATCTCTGGGTCGACCTTCTTCGGGTCGAACTTATCCCATGCGATATCATCTACCGTCCACTGCGGCATGGCGCGCTAGCTCCGTCTCTCCACGTCTTCTTATTGGGAAGGAAGTATAGCCGCGAAGAGCGCGCCGACAAGCCGGGCGTAAGAATCGTTCTGACCGTCACGCGAGTTGCGCGGCGCGCCGGGCCGATTAACCTTAAGGAGCAAAGGGGCCCGAAAACGCAAACG
>VGET01000071.1 GCA_016869195.1 Alphaproteobacteria bacterium
CCGAAGAGCCGGCAGGCGGTCTCAAGCTCACGGCGAACCTCGGGCTCGACCAGCGTGTAGAACACCACGCCCGGATGCGCCTCGACATCGGCAACCACGCGGCGCACCTGCGCGACGGTGCGAACCAGCGGCCACTGATGTTCGGTGACCGTGACGCCCTCGAATTGCGCAAGTGCCGCGCGTGCCAGCATCAGCGATGTCTCGCCGGTCGCATCCGAGACCAGATGGAGATGAAACGAGCGGCGGATTTCCGTCATGGCCTGTGCACAATCAGTGGAAGACATGTTGGCCAAGCTGACCAGTCTCGTTGATAGGGGACAAGGCGCAAGTTGACCTCCATTGAATAAGTGCCGTCGCGTGATGCGCGAATGACGGGAATCGAGGGGATCGATCATGCCGCATCCATCCATCAACCCTTTCCCCGGGTTCAGAACCGGCGCTCGCCTGCGAGCGCAATGAGTCATGCACAGAGGCCGCTCATCGCGAACGTCGGCGCCACCTGAGGCGGCATGATGAGGGACCGTGAGTCAGTCCCGGTAATCCCCGGTTTCCCCGCCGATTCCACCATATCTTCCCTTATCTGATTCAAGTAAGAAGAGGTAAGAGGGCGCGGGAAAACACGGGATAGCGTCATCACCGATCGGGCACATGGGCACGAAGAAACTTCTATTGGCGGCGCTGCGCGGCGAGCGGGTGGAGAGGGTGCCATTTTGGTTCATGCGGCAGGCCGGCCGCTATCTGCCGGAATATCGACAGCTGCGCGCTGAGGCCAATGGCTTCATGGAGCTTTGCCTGAATCCAAACCTCGCCACCGAGGTGACGCTGCAGCCCTTGCGTCGCTTCAACATGGATGGCGCGATCCTGTTCTCCGACATTCTCATGGTGCCGCATGGCCTCGGCGTTCGTGTCTGGTTCGAGGAGGGCGAAGGCCCGAAGCTCGAGGCGCTCGATCCTTCGGGGCGCTTGCCAGGCTTCGACCGGGCCACATTCAGCGCCCGCCTGGCGCCGGTCTATGAGACGGTGGCGCGCATCGCCGCGAGACTGTCGGCGGAGACGACGCTGATCGGTTTTGCCGGCGCGCCCTGGACCGTTGCCACCTACATGATCGAGGGCGGCTCGAGCCGCGAGTTCGCGCGTACCAAGTCCTGGGCGTTTCAGGATCCCGTGGCTTTCGACCGGCTGATCGAGCTGCTGGTTGACGCCACGATCGAGCATGTCTCGGCGCAGATCGCGGCGGGGGCGGAAGCGGTGCAGCTGTTCGACAGTTGGGCGAGCGCGCTGCCGGCACGGGCCTTCGAGCGCTGGAGCATCAAGCCGACCCAGGCGATCGTGCAGGCCTTGCGCACCCGCCATGCCGGCGTGCCTATCATCGGCTTTCCGCGCCTCGCCGGCGCCGGTTATGAGGCGTTTGTCGCGCAGACAGGCGTAGACGCGGTCAGCCTCGACCCGACCGTGCCGCTGGCCTGGGCGCGTTCGACCTTGCAGTCGAAGGTCGCGTTGCAGGGTAATCTCGACCCACAAATGCTGGTTGTAGGCGGAGACCCCATGATCAGCGAGGCCGTGGCCATTCTCGAGTCCCTCGCCCACGGCCCCTTTGTTTTCAACCTGGGCCACGGCGTTGTGCCGGAGACGCCGCCAGAGCACGTGGCGCAGCTGAGCGAGACGGTCCGCGCCTTCCGGGTGTCGCGATGAGCCGCACCGCGATCGTGTTGTTCAATCTGGGTGGCCCGGATTCCTTGGACGCCGTGCGGCCGTTTCTGCTCAATCTGTTCGGCGACCCGGCGATCATAAGAGCGCCAGGGCCGATCCGCTTTCTGATCGCGCGACTGATCGCGAAGAAACGTACGCCGGTGGCGCAGGAGATCTACCGGCACATGGGCGGACGCTCGACCATTCTGCCGCAGACCGAGGCGCAGGCGCAGGCGCTTGAGCGGGCGCTGGCCGACCTTGGCGAGGTGCGCTGCGTGATCGCGATGCGCTATTGGCACCCGTTCAGCGACGCAGCCGCGGCCGAGATCGCGGCGTTCAAGCCCGACCGGCTGGTGCTGCTGCCGCTCTATCCGCAATTCTCGACCACCACGGTGGCTTCATCGCTCACCGCCTGGCGCAAGGCGGCCGAGGCGCGCGGGCTCAAAGTTCCAACGACTGCGCTCTGCTGTTACCCGACCGATGAAGGCTTCATCGACGCGATGGCGGCGCTGATCCGCCCGAAGCTCGAAGAAGCCCGCGGCCACGGCACGCCGCGCCTTCTACTATCCGCCCATGGCTTGCCGAAGCGCGTGGTTGACGCCGGCGATCCCTATCAGTGGCAGGTCGGCGAAACCGCGCGCGCGATTGTGGACAGGCTCGGCGTCGCCGGACTCGATTGGAACGTCTGCTACCAAAGCCGCGTCGGCCGGCTCGAATGGATCGGCCCCTCGACCGATTCCGAGATCGCGCGGGCGGGCGCGGACAGGGTGCCGGTTGTGGTGGCGCCGATCGCCTTTGTTTCGGAGCATTCGGAGACCCTGGTCGAGCTCGATATCGAGTATCGCAAGCAGGCCGAGACCGCGGGCGTACCGCATTATGCGCGCGTGCCGACCGTCGGCACGCACGAGGCATTCATCCAGGGGCTCGCGAGCCTGGTGCGCGGTGCGCTCGGCCGCTTGCCGCCCAAGGGCGAGCACCCGTGCTCGGCGGATGGTGGGCGGATTTGCCCCATGGCGCACGGCGGCTGCGCACTCGCTCGAGGTTGAGGCGATGGAGCCGCATTATCTCTGGATCAAGGCGCTGCACATCATCGCCGTCATCGCCTGGATGGCCGGCATGCTCTATCTGCCGCGCCTCTTCGTGTATCACGTCGGCGCGGCCAAGGGCTCGGAGCTGTCTGAGCGGCTGAAGGTGATGGAGCGGCGGCTGATGCGCGCGATCATCAACCCCGCGATGATCGTGGCGGTCGCGCTCGGCGTCGTGCTCTTGTTCGTCTCGCCGTTCATCGATTGGTCGGACGGCTGGATCTACGCCAAGCTCGTGTTCATTGCGATCCTGACCGCGATCCACGGTCTGCTCTCGCGCCACCGCCGCGACTTCGAGCACGACCGCAACACGAAAAGCGAACGCTATTTCCGCGTGCTCAACGAAGCGCCGGCGGTGCTCATGGTCGGCATCGTCATCTTCGTGGTGGTGAAGCCGTTCTAGCGCGGCGGGCAGAGCTTCTGCGCCACGAGCGCCTGCACGCGCATCAGCATGCGATCCTCGATGCCGAGGGCCTGACAGCGCGCGGCGGTCTCGCGCAAATAATCCGCGCTCGGGCCGAGATGGCCGCAGGCCGACGCGATGTAGGACGCGACGACGTCATCGGGAAGCCTGCCGGCATAGCGCGGGCTCGCATGGTTGATGACGAAGCCGAGCGCCGTGAGCGGGCCCTCGTCCGTCTCGAGCGCGAACCAGCGCGGGCGATAGCCATCGCCCCGGAGCTCTCGAGAGACCATCGGCTCGAGCTTGGCGCGCACCGCGGGCGGCTCGATGCGAAAGGCGAGGCCGTGGCAGGCGCCGCCGCGATCCAGCCCCAGCATCAGCGACGGGGTCTCGCGCGTGCCGCGAAAGCGCCATTGCCAGAGGCAGAACCGCCGGTGCCAGCCGCGCAGCAACGCGTGACGCTGCTCGGAGAACGGAAAATCGGGCTTCCAGAGCAGTGCGCCATAGCCGAACACCCAGACCGGCTCACCATCAACAACCGGCGCGAAGGCCTGATCGATGAGCGGCGCAAGCGCGGTGTCATCGAGGAGCGGCATGGCCGCATGATCGTCCGCCGGCCATTTCGGAAAGGCCGCCACGATCAGCTCGGCGGTCAATTCCAGGGGGCGAGCGGAGCGCGGCATGGGGCAGGATCGGCGCACGAAATTATCAGGATCGCTTGACTTTGCGGGCGGGGCCTCGATAAATCTAGCCCTGGAGGCGCTTGAGCCGGGCGCAAAGACCCGGCGGTTTGTCGCCAACGCCTCCTGAGCGTTCAGGCCCCCTCTCCCGTTCCGCCGCACGCGCTCCGCTTCGCCCTTCGCTGCGAAGCCGGCCGCGCCCCACCCGCTTCACCGCGCGCAGATCAGCCATGCAATTGAAAGAATTAAAGAAAAAGCCACCGACCGAGCTCTTGGAGTTCGCCGAGCGCCTGCAGATTGAAAACGCCAACGCGATGCGCCGCCAGGATCTGATGTTCGCGATCCTGAAGCAGCTCGCCGAAAAGGACGAGGGCATCTACGGCGATGGCGCGCTCGAAATCCTGCAGGACGGCTTCGGCTTCCTGCGCTCGCCCGAAGCGAATTATCTGCCAGGGCCCGACGACATCTATGTGAGCCCGAGCCAGATCCGCCGCTTTGGGCTGCGCACCGGCGACACGCTCGAAGGCCAGATCCGTGCGCCGAAGGATGGCGAGCGCTATTTCGCGCTCCTGAAGCTCAACTCGATCAACTTCGACAATCCGGAAGCCGCACGTCACAAGGTCAATTTCGACAACCTCACGCCGCTCTATCCCGATGAGCGCTTCAAGCTCGAGATCGAGAAGCCGACCCATAAGGACCTCACCTGCCGCATCATCGACCTCGTGGCGCCGCTCGGCAAAGGCCAGCGCGCGCTCATCGTGGCGCCGCCGCGCACCGGCAAGACCGTGATGCTGCAGAACATCGCGCGCTCGATCGAGGTCAACCACCCCGAGGCCTTCCTCATCGTGCTGCTGATCGATGAGCGGCCCGAGGAAGTGACCGACATGATCCGCTCGGTCAAGGGCGAGGTCGTGTCCTCGACCTTCGATGAGCCGGCGACGCGCCATGTGCAGGTGGCCGAGATGGTGATCGACAAGGCCAAGCGCCTGGTCGAGCACAAACGCGATGTCGTGATCCTGCTCGATTCGATCACGCGCCTCGCCCGCGCCTACAACACGGTCGTGCCCTCTTCCGGCAAGGTGCTGACCGGCGGTGTCGATGCCAATGCGCTGCAGCGGCCGAAGCGCTTCTTTGGCGCCGCACGCAATATCGAGGAGGGCGGCTCGCTCACCATCATCGCGACCGCGCTGATCGATACCGGCTCGCGCATGGACGAGGTGATCTTCGAAGAGTTCAAGGGCACCGGTAATTCCGAAATCATTCTCGACCGCAAGCTCGCGGACAAGCGTACCTTCCCCTCGATGGACATCGCGCGCTCGGGCACACGGAAAGAGGAGCTGCTGGTGGATCGGCCGACGCTTTCCAAGATGTGGGTGCTGCGGCGCATCCTCATGCCGATGGGCACGATCGATGCCATGGAGTTCCTGGTCGACAAGCTCAAGAGCACGAAGACCAACAACGACTTTTTCGAGAGCATGAATACTTAGGCTCGTGAAACGGAGAAAACCCTTCCCCCGCAGGGCGGGGGAAGGGATTGGGTTGGGGGTGGGAAGCCAAGGCGCGGAAGCGCCATTGTCGGAGCGAATGGGCGGGCGCTGCCCGCCCTGGTTCACCTCTCCTACCCAAGCCCTTCCTCCCCTGAGGGGAGGAAGGGTTGGTCATGGCAATGCCTAGTACACCACGCCCCTCGCTCAATCGCCCGCTCATCGCCATTCTCTTCATGTGTGCGACGACGGTGGTGCTGTTCCCATCGCTCAACACGGCGATGAAGCACCTCGCGAGCATCTACGGCGTGCCCGAGGTGATCTTCATGCGCTCGACCGGGCACATGGTCATCATGCTCGCGCTGCTCATGCCGGGCCACGGCTTCGCCATCTTCAGGACCCAGCGGCTCGGCTGGCAGCTCGGCCGCTCGGCGCTTCAGGGCGCCTCAACCGGTCTCTACACGACCGCCCTCATCTTCATTCCGTTGACGACCGCGACGACCGTGGCATTCACCGCGCCGCTCTTGGTGGTGGCGCTGTCGGGGCCGATGCTGGGCGAGAGGGTTGGCCCGCGGCGCTGGGCCGCCGTTCTGGTTGGCTTCATCGGCGCGCTGATCATCATTCGCCCGGGCGGCGCGGTGATGCATTGGGCCGATTTCCTGGTGATCGGCTCGGCCGCGTGCTACGCGGCCTACCAGCTGCTTACGCGCCGCATCGCGCTCTACGATTCTTCCCGCACCACCGGCATCTATACGATCGTGGTTTCGCTTATCGTCTCGGCGGCGATCGTGCCGTTTTTCTGGACGACGCCGGTGAGCTGGATCGATTGGGGCCTGTTCGCCTCGATGGGCATCGCCGGCGGGCTCGGCCATTTTTGCATGGTGAAGGCCTATCAATATGGCCAGGCCTCCATGGTCGGTCCGTTCGACTATGGGCAGTTGATCGGCGCTGCCGTTCTCGGCAGCCTGGTGTTCAGCGAGTTCCCGGACCTTTGGACCTGGATCGGGGCCGCCATTCTCATCGCCAGTGGAATATATATTGCCCGGCGGGAAGCCGTGCTCACGAAGCGACGGCAGGTTTTGACCTGAGACAGCGTGCGATGATCAGCCTCCGCTACGAGGCCCATTACGGCCAGCGCGTGGTCGCCGCCTTTACCGAGCGGCCGGCCAACATCGATGCCATGTTCCGTGCGGCACGGGTGCGCGACGCCAACGCGCTTGCGCTCATCGCCGCAGAACGCCGTATGACCTATGGCGAGCTCGATCAGACGGTTGATCGCATGGCGGGCAACCTCGCCCAGCTCGGCATCGCGAAGGGCGACCGGGTGGCGCTCCTCCTCGGCAACAACCCCGTCTTTGTTGAGGCGTCGCTCGCCTGTGCCAGACTCGGCGCAATCCAGGTGCCGATCAACGTTCGCCAGCGTCGCGCCGAGAACGAGTATGTACTGGCCCATTCCGGTGCGGTCGCGCTGATTCACGAGGCAGAGCTGGCGTCAGAGCTGCCGGAGCCATCGAGCGTGCCCAGCCTGCGACATCGCTTCGCGGTGAACGGCGCGGCCATCGGATCGAGGCCCTATGACGCGCTGCTCGCGCCGACATCGCCGCCACCCAAGATCGCGCTGCACGAGGATGAGCCGGCCTGCATCCTCTATACCTCAGGCACCACCGGCCAGCCGAAGGGCGCAATCCTCACTCATTTCGGCCTCATCCACACCTGCCTCAACTATGAGCAGGCGATGGCGCTGGGATCGGCCGAGCGCGCCATGCTGGCCGTGCCGGCCTCGCACGTGACTGGAATCGCCGCAATCATTCTCACCATGATTCGGGTCGGCGGCTGCACTGTGATGATGCCGGCCTTCAAGGCGCGCACGTTCCTTGAGCTCATGGCGGCCGAGCGCGTCACGTTCACGCTGATCGTGCCGGCGATGTACAACCTCTGTCTGCTCGATCCTGAGTTCGCACGCTTCGATCTCTCGTCCTGGCAGGGTGGCGGCTATGGCGGCGCACCGATGCCGATCGCAACCATCGAACGCCTTGCGCGCGAGCTGCCAAACCTCAAACTCTACAACGCCTATGGCGCGACCGAGACAACGAGCCCGGTCACCTTGTTGTCGCCGGATCAGGCCGTGGCCCGCGCCGACACGGTTGGCAAGGAATTGCCCGGTGCCGACATCCGCGTGATGGATGAGGAGGGTCGCGAGGTGCCGCCCGGATCGCCCGGCGAGTTGTGGATCGCGGGCCCGATGGTGGTGCCGGGCTACTGGAACAACCCCGAGGCAACAGCCACGAACTTCACCGGCGGCTATTGGCGCTCGGGCGACATCGGTTCGATCGATCGCGATGGTTATGTTCGCGTGTTCGACCGCAAGAAGGACATGATCAACCGCGGCGGCTACAAGGTGTACACCGCGGAGGTCGAGAACCTGCTCAATCATCACCCCGCGGTCATCGAGGCGGCTGTGGTCGGGCGGCCCGATCCGGTGTTGGGCGAGCGGGTTCAGGCCTTCATCGTGGCGCGCGATGCAAGCGCCAGCGAGACGGAGATCAGGGCGTTCTGCGCCGCGCGCCTCTCCGACTACAAAGTGCCCGACCGCGTCGTGTTCTTGAACCAACCCCTGCCGCGCAACGCCAATGGCAAGGTGCTCAAGGGAACGTTGCGACAGATGCTCTAAGTCTGCGCCATCGGCTGCGGCCGATGGTTCTCGTACATCGTCTTCACCCAGCGCACGCCAACATGGTCGTGCCAGGCCAGAATCCATGCCGCGACCCCGCGACAATGGGGGATCGGCCGCTCCATGTCAGGGTGCGGCGGATCGCAACAAAACGCGAGCGATGACGCAGCGACCAGGTCAGCGAGCGTGAACCGATCGCCGACCAGATAACCGGTCGCTTTGGTTTCCTGCTCGACGAAATCGAGCGCCTCCTTGGCCGCGGTGAAACCATCCGCGACCGACTCAGGCCCGGTGATGCCGTTGCCTTTGCGCACCAGCCCGCGCGCCAGGGGTAGAACCAACGCATAGAGACGCTGTTTCAGCCGCGAATGATCGGCGCCGAAGGTGCGCGCCCAATAGTCCGGCTCGTCCATGAGCGTCGTGAGCACGGCGCGGCGCATGCGCGGCGTCCAATCCTCATCGAAGCGCTTCTGGATCTCGAGAACGCGTCGGCGGCCCGCCTCATCGGCCGGCATCAACATCGGGTCGGGATAGCGCCGCTCGAGCTCGTCCAGAATGCGCGCGGAGCCCGCGATCACCTGGCCATCGATACGCAGGACCGGTGTCGCTGTCTGGCCAGTGAGCTTCTTGATCTTGGGCACATGCGGGCCCGGCAGCACGCTCGTGCGCTTGTGCGGCACGCGCTTGATGTCGAGCATCCAGCGCGCCTTCTCGTTGAACGGCGAGAAACGGAATTGGAAGAGATCAACATGCGCTGCCACGGCCGATTCTCCAACGGAAAATCCCTCTCCCCACGAGTGGGGAGAGGGCTTGGGTGAGGGGTTGAAACGAAGCGGGCTTTGCCCGCTTTGGGTTCACGCACCATCCCAAGCCCTTCCGCCCTCGAGGGCGGAAGGGTTGCTCGCTTGAGTCTCTTGCTAAGGAATCAATATATGCCCGCCCGTGGTCTTTCGTCCTTCGAGATCGAGATGCGCCTGGCGCGCGTCTTTCAGCGCGTATTTGTGGTGAATCTCGATCCTCACCTTGCCCGCGCGCACAACGTCGAACAGCGCCGCCGCTGACTCCTCAAGCTCCGCGCGTGTCGCGTTGTAGTTGAACAGGCCGGGGCGCGTCAGATAGAGCGATTTCGGCGCGAGCGAGGTCATGTCGAAATTCTCGAGCTTGCCGGAGGCCTGGCCGAAGCTCACCAAGAGGCCGCGCGTGCGCAGGCACTGCATCGAGTTCATCAGCGTGTCCTTGCCGATCGAATCATAGACGACGGGCAGGAGCTTGCCGTTGGTGATCTCCTTCACGCGCTCGACGAAGTTTTCGCGCGTGTAGATGATCGGGTGATGGCAGCCATGGGCGCGGGCGAGCTCGGCCTTGGCGTCGCTCGAGACCGTGCCGATGACGGTGGCGCCGAGATGCTTGGCCCATTGGCAAAGGATGAGCCCGACACCGCCGGCGGCCGCGTGCACGAGGATCGTGTCGCCCGGCTTCACCTGATAGGTGCGTCGAAGCAGATATTCCACGGTCATGCCCTGCAGCATCATGCCGGCCGCCTGCTCGAACGGGATGTCCGCCGGCAGCTTGACCAGCGCCCAGGCCTTCAGGTTGCGCGCCTCGGCATAGGAGCCCGGCGGCGGCGAGGCATAGGCGACGCGATCGCCGACCTTCACCTCGGTGACGCCTTCGCCCACCGCCTCGACGATCCCTGAGCCCTCCATGCCGATGCCGGCGGGATAGGACGGCTGCACATAGACGCCGGTGCGGTGATAGACATCGATGAAGTTGATGCCGATCGCCTTGTGCGCGACGCGCGCCTCGCCCGGGCCGGGCGGCGGCACCGCGACGTCCTCAAAGACCATTGCGTCGACCGGACCGGGCTTGTGGATACGGATAGCCTTCACCATCGAGAATACTCCGTCGGGATAGCCCTTCCTCCCGCGGGGCGGGAGGAAGGGTTGGGTTGGAGGGTGGGGCCCTGAGCGGGCGAAGCCCGCTTCCAGATGGGCGCGCTGCACGCGCGCCTCGTCTCGCCCCCTCCCAATATCCCTCCCCCGCTCCCGGGGGAGGGATTTCTCAGCCTAGGTGCCGGTTGAAAAAATCGTAGGTCCTCTGGTTCGCCAGCGCCGCAGCCTTGGCGTCGTAGTGCTCGCCGCCGATGCGCGCGAAGGCGTGGTCGCAACCGGCATAGGAATGCAAGGTGACGAGCTTGTGGCCCTTGAGCCCATCCTTGATCTTGGCTTGCGCCTCGGGCGGCACGAACTTGTCCTTCTCGGCGATGTGCTGCATGTGTGGCGTCTTGATGTTGGTGGCTTCGCCGAGCAGCTCCTCGATGCCGACGCCGTAATAACCCACTGAGCAATCAGCCGACGTGCGCGTCGCGGTCAGGTAGGCGAGCTTGCCGCCGAGGCAGTAGCCGGTCGCGCCGATCTTGCCGGTGCAGCCGGCGGTCTTGCGCAGCGCGTCGATCGTGGCTGCGATGTCATCGACTCCCTTGTCGACATTGAAGCCCTGATAGAACTTGAAGGCGCGGCCCCATTCGCCCTCGGTCTTGTCTGACAGCTCACAGCTCGGCTCCTGGCGCCAAAAGAGATCGGGCGCGAGCGCGAAATAGCCCTTGGCCGCGAGCGCGTGGCAAATCTCGCGCATGACGAAATTGACGCCGAAGATCTCCTGGATCACGACCACGCCGGCGCCCTTGCCCGAATCCGGCACGGCGAGAAAGCCCTGAAAGCTGCCGCCGTCCTTCGCCTTGATGGTGATCATCCGTCCCGGCATGACATCCCCCTTCAACCGTGGCGTTGTTTCTTGGCAAACAGCGTGTCGCGCTCTTCGAGCGCGAGCAGGACCCGCTTGGTATCACAGCCATCGCCGCCCGAGAACCCGCCGATGGCGCCGCCGCCACCCACAACGCGGTGACAGGGCACGACGATCGCGATGGGATTGGCGCCACAGGCGCCGCCGACCGCGCGTGCTGCGGTCTTGAGCTTCCGTGCGAGATCGCCATAGGTGCGCGTCTCGCCATAGGGAATGTCGCAGAGCGCACGCCACACCTGTTGGCGAAACGCGGTGCCTTCAGGGCTCAGCGGCAGGTCGAAGCTTGTGCGCCGGCCCGCGAAGTATTCCGCGAGCTGACGCTCGGCCGCATCGAGCACGCGCGTATCATCGCGAGAGACCGGCGCGTTGTCGCGCCGCCGCGCCGATGAGTCCTTCGTCGGCAACATGGTGAGGCGCACGAGCGCGCCGCTCTCGGCCTCCAGCTCGATCCGCCCGACCGGCGCGTCGATCATGCGGGTGGTCATGGCCCCTCCTCTATCCCAGCACGCGCTCGCACGCGGCCTCGATTTCGTGGCGCAGCGATGCTGCGTCGGTGACCGGGAGTGAGCAGGTCGGGCCGACGCAGACATAGGCGGTCGCCTTGCCATTGACCTGTGGCTTGAACAGCGCCGGGTGGCCCGCGGGCAGCGCCTCGTCGGGCGCCGCGACGACCAGCACGCGATTGGGTGCCGCCACCTGAAACGCCGCGCGCACCAGCTCGTCCGTCGTCGCCTCACCGCGATTGCCGATGATCGCGACCTGGATCGCGCCCATCAATAGTTCGGCCGAGTTGATGAGCGTCGCGACCGGCGCGAAATTGCCCTCGAGCTCACCCGAGAACGCTTTGATCAGTGCATCCGCGCGCTCGCGATACACCGCCTCGCCGGTGAGATAGTGCAGCCTGGCAAGCACACCGACCATGGTGCCGTTGCCCGCGGGTGTCGCGGTGTCGTGCGAGGTCTTGGTGCGGACAATGACCGTCTCGGCACCGTGCGGCGAAAAAAAATAGCCGCCGTCCTGCTGGTCCCAATAGTCGGCATCGAGGGTGCGCACGAAGCGTTTGGCATCATCCAGATACACCGCTTCGCCGGTGACCTCGAAGAGCGCGAGCGCGGCGCGGCCCATATTGGCGTAGTCATCGAGAAACTCAGGCTGCTTGACCCGGCCGTGCCGCGCGGAGTGGCGCAGCCCGCCGCTCTGCCCCATCACATTGACGACATAGTGATAGGCCCGCTTCGCCAGGGCGAGCCAGGACGGCTCGGCGAAGATGACCGAGGCCTCCGCCAACGCCGCGATCATGAGGCCATTCCAATCGGCCAGCACCTTGTCGTCCCATGACGGGCGCTCGCGCTTGGCGCGCACGTCCAGGAGCTTCGCGCGCATCGCCTTGAGCGCGGCCTCGTCGACCTTGCCAGCAACGCGCGGCGGGCGCAGGCGATTGAGGATGTTGGTGTGCTCCCAGTTTCCCGGGGCGGAGACGTCGTAGACCGCCTTGAACAGCGGCGCGTCAGCACCCAGCACGGCATCGATCTCGGCCTCGCTCCAGACGTAGAACTTGCCCTCCTCGCCTTCGCTATCGGCATCGAGCGCCGAAGCGAATGCGCTCTCCCCGGTGAGCATCTCGCGCATCAGCCACTCGACCGTCTCCTTGGCGCGGCGGCGGAACAGCGCATTCTCGGTGTCGAGCCAGACCTGGCCGAGCAGCTCGAGAATTTGGGCGTTGTCGTAAAGCATCTTCTCGAAGTGCGGCGCGAGCCAGCGCTCATCGGTCGAGTAGCGCGCATAGCCGCCGCCCAGATGATCGTAGATGCCGCCCTGGCTCATGCGCTCCATGGTGAGCAGCACGGCGGTGCGCATGAGCTGCGATCCGGTGCGGCGATAATTGCGCCAGAGCATGTCGAGCATCGTCGTATTGGGAAATTTCGGCGCACCGCCAATGCCGCCATGCTTGCCATCGATCTCGTGCAGGAGCGATTCCGCACACGAGTTGATCTGGACCTTGGTGATCTCCTTGCCCGGCTTCGACTGGCCCATGCCGGCGAGCGCGCTCTTCAGCGCCTCGCGATTCTTGCTGATCTTCTCGGGCTCGCCGCGATAGGCCTCGTCCACCATCTCGAGCACTTGGCGGAAGCTCGGCCGGCCCCAGCGCGGCTCCGGCGGAAAATAGGTGCCGCCCCAGAACGGCTCGCCCGCCGGCGTCAGGAACATGGTGAGCGGCCAGCCGCCATGCTGGCCCATCAGCGACAACGCGCGTTGATAGATCGTGTCGAGGTCCGGCCGCTCCTCGCGATCGAGCTTGATGTTGACGTAGAGCTTGTTCATGAGCGCCGCGGTGTCGGCGTCCTCGAAGCTCTCATGGGCCATGACGTGGCACCAATGGCATGAGGAATAGCCGACCGAGAGCAGGATCGCGCGGCCACTTTTCCTGGCCTCGTCGAACGCCTCCTCGCCCCAGGCATACCAGTGCACCGGGTTGTCGGCATGCTGGCGGAGATAGGGGCTGGCTTCCTCGGCGAGGCGGTTGCGGCTCATGGGCGCTCCTGGTGTGCGCCTTGCAGTCCGGCGCGGGCTTGCCCACAATATAGACGGCTCAAATCATTCGTCACTCGCTCTGGTTCCGGAGAGCGTCATGAAATTCCGTATCGATGTGGATTGCACGCCGCAGGAGGCGCGCGCGTTCTTCGGCCTGCCCGATGTCGAGCCGATGCAGAAGGCCATGATGGCCGAGGTGCAGAAGCGCATGCAGGCCGCGGTGGCCGAGATGTCGCCCGAGGCGGTGATGAAGACCTGGGGACCCAATGTCATGAAGGGTTTTGAGGAAATGCAACGCGCCTTTTAGGC
>VGET01000072.1 GCA_016869195.1 Alphaproteobacteria bacterium
GCTTCGTACCGCGCGCGCGCAGGATGGGGCGTTCCATCGCTGGGTCGAGACCAATGTCGGCGCGCACAAGGTGCCGGGCTACACAATCGTCACCGTCTCGTTGAAGCCGATCGGCGGCGTCCCGGGCGATGCCACGGCCAACCAGATGCATGTGCTCGCGGATTTGGCGGACCGCTTCAGCCTGGACGAGCTCAGGGCAACGATCGAGCAGAACATCGTGCTGCCCAATGTCAAGGCGGATGATCTCCCGGCGCTTTATGTCGAGCTGGTAGCGGCCGGCCTTTCGACCGCCAATGTCGGTCTGATCACCGACATCATCTCCTGCCCCGGCCTCGACTATTGCAGTCTGGCGACGGCGCGCTCGATTCCAATCGCGCAGGCGTTGTCGCAGCGCTTTGCCGATGCCGAGCGGCAGCGCGCGATCGGCCCGCTCGCGATCAAGATCTCAGGCTGCATCAACGCCTGCGGCCATCATCATGTCGGGCACATCGGCATTCTCGGGCTCGAGAAGGCCGGTGAGGAGTACTACCAGATCACGCTCGGCGGCGACCCGACCGAGACCGCGGCGGTCGGCGAGCGCCTGGGGCCCGGCCTGTCGGCCGAGGCAACGATCGATGCCATCGAGCGCCTGGTCGAGGTCTATCTCGCGCGTCGTCAGTCCGGCGAGAGCTTCATCACGGCCTATCGTCGCCTCGGTCACGATGCCTTCAAGGAGGCCTTCGATGCCGCTGCTTGATGCCACCGGCGCGATCACCGATCGCTGGGTCCGACTGACCGATGACACCCCGCTCCCGCGCGCCGGCGCTGTGATTCTCTCGGTCGCGCGCTTGAAGGCGGAGTTCGATCAACTTCCCTCCCATGGTCTTCTGCTGTTCGGCGTCGAGATTGTGCCGGAGGTGCGCGTCGATACCCTGACCCCGTGGTTACAGCGCCTCGATCTCATCGCGATTCCCTTCAAGAGCTTCACCGATGGCCGCGGCTTCAGCATCGCACGACAATTGCGCCTCGCGGGCTTCGCCGGCGAGCTTCGCGCGGTGGGGCCGCTGATCGCCGACCAGTTCGCCTACCTCAAGTCCTGCGGCTTCGACACGGTGCAGCTGGATGCGGCAACTTTCGGGCGCCAGCCGAGCGATCAGTGGCTCGCCGCGCTAAGCGCGTTCAGTGGCCTCTATCAGCGCAGCTATGGCGGTCCGCTCAACATCCTGGCGGCTCGGCGCGCGGCGCGCGCTAAAGCAGCCGACGTGTCCGAGCGGGCGGCTGCCGAGTAGCGGCGTCCCACCCTTACACCTCATTCCATGCGAGCTCCCTTTGTGACCGAGCGTCTGCACAGTCTTACCCACCTCCGTGAGGCGCTCGGCGATCTCTCTCTCGACGATCGGCTGAAGCGCGTGCGCGCCGCGATTCCAGGCCGCATCGTGCTCACGACCAGCTTCGGCATCGAGGATCAGGCGCTCTGCCATGCCGTCTTCTCGCTCGGTCTCGAGATCGATGTGGTAACGCTCGATACCGGCCGGTTGTTCCCCGAGACCTACTCGGTCTGGGCCGAGACCGAGGCGCGCTATGATCGGCGCATCCGTGCCTTCTACCCGCGGCACGATGCGCTCGAGGCGCATATCGACGGGCACGGCATCAACGGCTTTTATGCCTCGGTCGAGAACCGCAAGGCATGCTGCGAGGTGCGCAAGGTCGAGCCGCTGGCGCGTGCCCTTGATGGCGCCGAGGCCTGGATCACCGGTCTGCGGGCCGACCAATCCTCCGCGCGCTCCGCGGTCGATGCGATCAGCCACGATCCTGCGCGCGGTCTGATCAAAATCAACCCACTCTATGACTGGGATCGGCCTACGGTCGTTGAATACGTGAAGCGGCACGCAGTGCCCTACAACCAGCTGCACGATAAGGGCTACCTCTCGATCGGCTGCCAGCCCTGTACGCGCGCACTTGAGCCCGGCGAGCCCGAGCGGGCAGGGCGCTGGTGGTGGGAAGCGGACGAGAAAAAAGAATGCGGCCTCCATGTTGCGGCGGATGGTCGCCTGGTCAGACGGAGTGCATGAGATGGAAGCGTTGAACGCAGGTGTGGCACAGAGCGCCGCGTGGCAGGCAGGTTCTTCAGCGCAGGCAAGCGCGCGCGCGGCGTTGCCGTTGATGACGGCCGAGCCCGTGCGCTTGGATCATCTGGCGCGGCTCGAGGCCGAGAGCATCCACATCATGCGAGAGGTCGCGGCCGAATGCGAAAAGCCGGTCATGCTCTATTCGATCGGCAAGGATTCGGCGGTGATGCTGCATCTCGCCATGAAGGCGTTCTACCCCGGCAAGCTGCCCTTTCCGCTGCTCCATGTCGATACGACATGGAAGTTCCGCGACATGATCGCCTTCCGCGATCAGCGTGCGGCCGAGCTTGGCCTCGAGCTGCTGGTTCACACCAATGAGGATGGCCTGCGTCGCGGCATCAATCCGTTCACGCACGGCTCCAAGGTCCACACGGACGTGATGAAGACCGAGGCGCTGAAACAGGCGCTCGACAAACATGGCTTCGATGCGGCGTTCGGCGGAGCGCGGCGAGATGAGGAGAAGTCGCGCGCAAAGGAGCGTATCTTTTCCTTCCGTTCGGCCGAACATCGTTGGGATCCGAAGAACCAGCGGCCCGAGCCCTGGCGGTTGTTCAACAGCCGGACCAATAAAGGCGAGAGCATTCGCGTCTTTCCGCTCTCGAACTGGACCGAGCTCGATATCTGGGAATACATCCTCCGCGAGCGCATTCCGATTGTGCCGCTCTATTTCGCCGCGCCCCGCCCGGTGGTGAAGCGCGAGAACATGCTGATCATGGTGGATGACGATCGGCTTCCACTGCACCCGGGCGAGACGCCGGAAATCCGCACCGTTCGCTTCCGTACGCTGGGCTGCTATCCGCTGACCGGCGCGATTGAAAGCAACGCCACCACGCTGAGTGAGATTGTGCGCGAGATGTTCCTCGCACGCACGTCCGAGCGCCAGGGCCGGCTGATCGATCACGATGGCAGCGCCTCGATGGAGCGCAAGAAGCAGGAAGGCTATTTCTGATGCAAAGCGCTGCCGCCCGCGCGGTCGACGATATCGACGCATTCCTAAGGACGCAGAGCGAGCGGCCGCTGCTGCGCTTTATCACCTGCGGCTCGGTCGATGACGGCAAGTCGACGCTGATCGGCCGGCTCCTCTATGAGTCGAAGCTCCTGTTCGACGATCAGCTCGCCACCCTGGAAACGGAGTCGCGCCGGTCCGGCACGCAGGGCGGCGGGCTCGACTTCGCCCTCCTGGTCGATGGCCTCGCGGCCGAGCGCGAGCAGGGCATCACGATCGACGTCGCGTATCGCTATTTCAACACCGAGCGGCGCAAGTTCATCGTGGCGGATACGCCAGGCCACGAACAATACACCCGCAACATGGCAACCGGCGCCTCGACCTGCGATGTCGCGGTGATCCTGATCGACGCCCGCAAGGGCGTGTTGACCCAGACGCGCCGTCACAGCGTGATCGTCTCGATGCTCGGCGTGCGCCACATCGTGCTCGCGGTCAACAAGATGGACCTGGTCGGCTATTCCGAGCTCGCCTTCGCCAAGATCGAGCGCGACTACATCCAGTTTGCCCAGAAGCTTGGGTTCGCGGACATCACGGCCATTCCGCTCTCAGCCCTGAAGGGCGACAACGTCGTGACGTCGTCGGGCGCCATGCCGTGGTATCGCGGGCGCCCGCTGTTGGAGACGCTCGAGACGATCGATGTCGAGGCGGACGCGGCGGCCCAGCCGTTTCGCATGCCCGTGCAGTGGGTCAATCGACCCAACCCCGATTTCCGCGGATATGCCGGGCTGATCACCAGCGGAACGGTCTGGGTCGGTGATCGAATCCGCATCGAGCCCTCGGGCAAGGAGTCCAAAGTCGCGCGCATCGTGACTCAAGGCGGCGACCTTGAGCGGGCGGTCGCCGGGCAGTCGATCACCCTCGTGTTGAACGACGAGATCGACATCTCGCGCGGCGATCTGATCACGAGCGCGGCCGAGACCGCGGAGACGGCGCGCCAGCTCGAGGCGCGGCTGCTCTGGCTCAATGAGCGCCCGTTTGCAGCTGACCGGCCTTACCTGCTCAAGGTCGGCACGAAGACGGTCGGAGCCTCTGGCGCGACGCCAGAGCAGCTCATCGATATTCACACGCTCGAGCGCAAGGCCGCGACGAACCTTGGCATGAATGAGGTCGGCGTCGTCGCGCTCAAGCTCGACCGCCCGATCGCATTCGACGCTTATGCGCGCAATCGCGAGACCGGCTCGTTCATCCTGATCGATCGGGAGACCAATGACACGGTCGGCATGGGCTTCATCGAGCGGCGGCTCGAAGGTGCGACGCTGGTTGCGGCAAACGATGAAACGCGTGAAGCTGGTGGCATGGTGTCCGCCTGGTTGGCGACACTGCGTCGGCAGCGCTCCCTCACCGTGTTTGGTCTCACGTTGGTGATACGACTCCTGCCCCAGCCGGCGCGCGAGCGCGTGTGGCGCAGCCTCGGCAAGGCGATCTCCTGGCGCACCGTCGGTACGATCGATACCTTGATTCTCGCCTACATATTCACCGGCGATCACAAGGCCACGATCGCAATCGGTTTGACCGAGTTGCTGACCAAGACGTTCCTTTACTACTTCCATGAGCGGATCTGGGCACGCATCCGCCTGGGCGTACGCGAAAAGAAGGCGTAGGGCCGCGCGAACGACTTCCTCTTGCCATGGATTGAATGCGGGACCATGGTTGACGCCGTAAATTCGCCCGATTCAGGCGATTAGGATGGCGTCGTCTGGTTTCGCGTCTCCACGACAAGAGGTGAACCGTCATGGCCCCGCGTGGTCGCACCTTCATGCCCTTTGTGATTTTGCTCACACTTATTGTTGCCTTCGCCGCCCCTGCCCTTGCCGATGACTTGAAACTTAGGCGCGTACTTCTGTCGAGCGGTGGCGTCGGCTACTACGAATTTGAAGCGCAGGTGAATGGCGATGCGGTGCTCGCGCTCGACGTGCCGCTCGAGCAGGTCGACGATGTGCTGAAGAGCATTGTCGTATTCGACGACAAGGGCGGCGTCGGCGCCGTGCGCCTGCCGGGCCGTGAGCCGCTGAGCGAGGTGTTCCGTGATCTGCCATTCGGCTTTGACGCGCTGACATCGGCGCCGGCGCTGTTCGGCTCGCTCCGCGGCGCCGAAGTGGTGATCACCGGCAAGAGGGCGCTCACCGGTCGTCTCATCGGGGTCGACCCCGAAATCACCATGCTGCCCGATGGGCTTGGCACTACAACGCGCCACCGGGTGAGCCTGCTGACCGCCGCCGGCGTTCAGCAATTCGTCCTGGAGGAGCAGGATTCGGTGCGCTTCGCCGATGCCGCGCTCGAAGCCCAGGTTAACACCGCCTTGAACGCCATCGCCGAGAACCGTGTGCGCGATCGTCGTTCGCTCGAGATCAATGCGCGCGGAACCGGCGAGCGCAGCGTGCGCGTCGGTTATGTCGTGTCGGCGCCCCTGTGGAAGACCAGTTACCGCCTGAGCCTCTCCAAGGCGAAGAACGGCCTCCAGGGCTGGGCGCATCTCGAAAACCTGAGCGGCCGCGATTGGGAAGGTGTCGAGCTCACCCTCGCCTCGGGCAACCCGGTGACCTTCCGTCAGGCGCTCTACACAGCTTATTTCGTCAGCCGTCCAGAGGTGCCGGTCGAGGTGCTCGGCCGCGTGCTGCCCCAGGTCAATCAGGGCTCGATCGCGCTCGATGAAGAGGACCGGCGGACGAAGATGGGTCGATTGAGTCGAGACGGAGCATCAACGGAGGCGCCGGCCGAAATGGAAGTGGCGGACTCGATGATGGCTGGAAGCGCAGCCATGAGTGCCGATGCGCCGCCCGTGCCGGCGCCTGAGCCCGTGGGCATGGCCGGTGGCGCCTTCGCGACCGCGCGCGAGGACGCCTCGACCCAGGTGGTGCTGCGCCTGAGCGAGCCGGTCACCGTGCCATCGGGTCAGTCGCTCACCGTGCCCGTGATCGATGCAACCGTGCAGGCTGATACGATCGCGCTCTATCAGCCGAGCACGCACGCACGCCATCCGCTCGCCGCGGTCAAGCTCAAGAACGACACGGGCACCGGTCTGCCGCCCGGCGTGGTGACGCTCTATGACGGGCGCGGCTCCGCGGTCGACTATGTGGGTGATGCGCGGCTTGCGCCGATGCCGGCAGGCGAGGATCGCCTGCTGAGCTTCGCAGTTGACCAAGCTGTGATCGTCGATCGCGAGGACAAATCAGTGCGCACGGTCGTGTCGGGCAAGATCAACCAGGGCTATTTGCAGCTCTCGGTGCGCGAGAATGAACGCACGAAATATCGCATCAAGTCGTCCGCTGCCGATGCTCGCACCGTGCTGATCGAGCACCCGCGACGCTATGACTGGGAGATCGAACCCGGCCATGAGGGGGTGGAGCTGACAGATACGGCCTATCGCATCCCGGTGAAGGTTGCGGCTGGCCAGTCGATCGAGACGGATGTCGGCCTAACCCGCACGGTCGCCGAGAGCTATGCGCTGGCCGACATGCAGCCCGAAAACCTCGTTTGGTATTCGGAGGACGGCTCGCTCGATCCGAAGGTTCGTGCGGCCTTCAAGCAGCTTTCGGCCAAGCGCGCCGAGATCGAGAAATTGCGTAGGTCGATCGAGCGGCTTGAGGGGGCGAAGGCCCGCCTGTTCGAGGATCAGAGCCGGCTGCGCGACAACCTCAGCCGGGTGCCGAGCGAAAGCGATTTGCACGCGCGCTATCTGACCAAGCTCGCGGCGCAGGAGACCGAGCTCGATAAGGTCGGCATCGAGGCCGAGAACGCCCGCGAGGCGCTCACCGCCGCCGAGGCCGCCTATGCCGAGTTGATCCGTACGCTCGAGGTGTGAGCGCGGGCGAAACAACCAACGGCTCCGTCGGCTGCAAAACCGGCGGGGCCGTTTTCTTTTCCCAATCGATCAGTCGGGCATGCCCTTCTCGGCCTGCTTCGCCAGCCGCTCAAGCCAGAGCTGGTGGTTCTTGTGCAGCCCTTGCACGAAGAAATCATGCGCGAGGATGCAGACGAAGCCGCGTTGCACCTCCTCGGTGATCAGCCGGGAGCCTGAGCCGTTCCGTTCGAAAACCCAGGCGTGGATCACCTCCGAACCCATCAGGAAGCCGCGCCAGGCGATGCGATAGGGCGGCACGAACTCCTCGACATAGGTGTCGACGTGGACGCCGAAGGTGCTCCAGGTGAAATGAGTGCCGAGCTGCAGGTCCTTACCGGCGAAGGAGCGCAGCTTGACGTTCGCCGAATTCGGATACCATTCCGGCCAGCGCGGCGCGCGCATCAGCCAGCCGAACACCGCCTCGACCGGGGCGTCGCTCGCCAATTCGTTGTAGGCATAGGTTGGCACCTTGACGCGATTGGGGTCGAAATCCCGCGCCCAATGGACCTTGGTCTTCTTTGGATCGAAGCGAAGCTTGGTGCTCTTGGGAACAGATTTGGCGCCCGGCTTGCAGATCACCACGCCCTTCTCGATCAATGGCAGCTTGGCCAGCCCCTTGATCGCATCCTTCGCCGCCTTGTCGGGCACCTCGAGCACGGCCGACGGCGCATTGGCATCGCAATAGAGGCGGCTCTTGGTCTTCTTCAGCATGGCCTCGAAGGCCGAGACCGTCTCATGGTCCTCGGCCAGGGTGACCGGGATGTCATTGGCCTTCTTGGCGAGCGTGAGTGAGATCAGCTGGGCCATGGGATTGTTGTTGCCTCGTGGTGTTGGCGTTTTTCGCGGGTCAGGCGAGCGCGATGCACTCGATCTCGATGTCGAACTCGAGTGGCCAGGAGCCGACCGCGACAAAGGTGCGTGCCGGCGGCCTGTCGGGAAAGTAGCGGGCGTAGACCCGATTGATGCTCGGAAAATAGGCGGCGTTGCTCACATAGACCAGCGCCTTCACCACCCTGTCGAGCGAGGAGCCGGCCGTTTCTAGCGCTGCTTTCACGGCCTTGAGCGAGGCATCCGTCTGGGCCTCGATATCGCCGCGGATGATCTTGCCGGTTGCGAGGTCGATCGGCGGTAGGCCCGAGACGAAGACGAAGCCATTGGCTCGCACGACCGGCGACAAGGGCACGCCGAGGCGCCGGATCGCCTCCGAAATGACCGGAATTTCGATGATTTCCTTTTGCATGGTCTCCCCTCCTCCTATTCGTCCGGCAGCCGACCATCATGGGCGGCTTCATAGAGCGACAAGAGCTCCGCACGACCGACCGGCCGCGGATTACCCGCACAGGTCTGGTCGTTCTCAGCCAGGGCCGCCAGGCGTGGCAGCGCATCGCGAGGCACGCCGAGCGCGCCCAATGTATGCGGAATCTCAAGCTCCGCCCGGAGCGCAATGATCCAGTCAAGCACTGACTCAGGCGTTGCAGGCTTGAGATCAAGGTAACGCGCCAGGGCCATGAGCTTGCCGGCGATCGCAGGCCGGTTATAGGCGAGCACGTAGGGCATGAAGACCGCGTTGGTCAGCCCGTGATGGCTGTCAAAGAGCGAGCCCACCGGATGCGAGAGCGCGTGGATCGCGCCCAAGCCTTTCTGAAACGCGGCGGCACCCATGGTCGAGGCGACCATGAGGTGCGATCGCGCTTCGAGGTTGCTGCCGTCTTTCACCGCCGCTGGCAGCCAGGTCTTGATCAGCCGGACGCCCTCGAGCGCAACGCCCTCGGCAATGGGATGGAAGCCGGCCGCGCAATAGGCCTCCAGGTTGTGGGCCAGCGCGTCCATGCCGGTCCAGGCGGTCAGCTTGGGCGGCAGGCCGAGGGTGAGCGCGGGGTCCGCGATCACCAGCCCCGGCATCATGCGCGGGTGAAAGATCAGCTTCTTGGTTGGTCCCGCTTCATCGGTGATCACCGAAACCCGCCCGATCTCGGCTCCTGTACCCGAGGTGGTAGGCACCGAAACGACCGGCGCCATGCCTGATACGTCAACTCGGGTCCACCGGTCCTCGCGATCCTCGAAATCCCAGATCGGCCGCTTCTGGCCGACCATGAGCGCGATCGCCTTGGCTGTGTCGATCGCGCTGCCACCGCCGAACGCGATGACGCCGTCATGACCGCCGGCCCGAAAAACCTCGACCCCGTCGCCGACATTGCGGCCGACCGGATTGGAACGCACCTCGGCGAAGAGGCCGGTCGGCAGGCCCGTGGACTTGTTGGCGGCCAGGGCGGCGTCGATCATGGCGCTCGCCTTCAGGCCATGATCGGTGACGAGCAAGGGCCGCTTCATGCCGAGCGAGCGACAACCATCCGCCAGCTCGGAGATGCGGCCCGCGCCGAACCGAATGGCGGTCGGGTAGTTCCAATTGCCCCGCAGTCTCTGCGCGACGTCGTTCGCCATTGCGCCTCGCTTTTCCATCCTGCCTCGCAGCCGAGTGATCATGGGGCCGCCCACCCGCCTGTCAATCGCGGGCTGATGACGAACCGCTGATCCATGGCCATTACCTGCGAGGTCATTGTCTCGGGTCACCGATCGAACGAGATTGCCAAGCATGGCATTGAAGGAGGCGGACCATGTCTAAGCGTAACTGGGTGAGATGTCTGGCCGCGGCATCGATCGGCGTCGTGCTGTTCGGCCTCGTTGCCCTTGCCGCGAGTCACCCCGGCGGCGCGGCGGTCTGGGGCTTCTTCTTCGATCTGGTGCGCTGGAGCTTCGAGCCCGGGGCCTATCAGTTCGATGATGACTCGCGCCTGCTCAATGGCATCAGCGGCGGTCTCCTGATCGGCTGGGGCAGCATGATGACCTGGTTGAGCCTGGGGCCGATCGCCCGAGGTGATGGCGGCGCCCGGCGCGCCGCGTGGGTCGCGATCGGCGCCTGGTTCCTTGCCGACAGCCTCGGCTCTATCCTGTCGGACGCACCGGGCAACATCGTGCTCAATGTCGGAATTCTTCTGCTTTTCGCGATTCCTCTTCTTGCCCTTGGCCGTTCTGCCCGCCTCGCGCGAGTCGCAGCTTGATGGGCACTGAAATTTCTGCGCAGCGCGTCTATCTTGCCGAACGATGCTGCCGATCGATGACGTTCTTCCCGAGCTCAAGAGAGTCCTTTCAGAAAGTACCCGCGCGGTGCTGGTCGCGCCGCCGGGAGCCGGCAAAAGCACGCGCGTGCCGCTGGCATTGCTTGAGGAACCTTGGGTCGGGGGCCGCAAGATCGTCATGCTGGCGCCGAGGCGCCTGGCGGCGCGCGCCGCCGCGACCCGAATGGCCGAGATGCTCGGTCAGTCCGTCGGCCGCGTTGTCGGCTTTCGCGTTCGCCTGGAATCTTGCATCAGCCGCGACACGCGCATCGAGGTCGTCACCGAGGGCGTCTTCACCCGGATGATCCTCGACGACCCCGGCCTCGAGGGTATCGCCGCGGTGCTGTTCGACGAGTATCACGAGCGCAGCCTCGACGCCGATCTCGGGCTCGCTCTGGCGCTTGACGCGCAGGGCGGGCTCAGGCCCGATCTTCGTCTGCTCGTCATGTCGGCGACGATCGATGCCGGTGCGATCTCACAGCTGATCGGCGACGCGCCGGTCATCACGAGCGAAGGGCGCAGCCATCCGATCGAGACCCGCTATCTCGGGCGCGAGCCGCATCGCGCGATCGAACCCCAGATGGCCTCCGCGATCACCCGTGCGCTCGACAAGGAGCAGGGCGACATTCTGGCGTTCTTGCCGGGTGGGCGTGAAATTCGCCGAACCGCACGCCTGCTTGAGGACGGTGGAATCAGCCGAGACGTGATCGTCGCGCCGCTCTATGGCGCGCTCGAGGCGCGGGAGCAGGATCGCGCCTTGACGCCGGCAGCGGGAGGCATGCGAAAGGTCATTCTTGCGACCTCGATCGCCGAAACCAGCCTCACCATCGATGGCGTCAGGGTCGTGGTCGACAGCGGCCTTGCCCGCATGCCGCGTTATGAGCCGGGCATGGGTTTGACGGCTCTGGTCACCGAGCGCGCCTCGCGGGCCGCGGTCGATCAGCGTCGCGGCCGCGCCGGCCGTACCGCGCCTGGCCTCTGCCTCCGGCTGTGGGATGAGCCCGAGACGCGGGCCCTGAGGCCGTTTCCGACACCCGAGATTCTCGATGCCGATCTCTCGTCGCTCCGGCTTGCGCTGGCGGATTGGGGCGTAGGTGATCGGCATCACCTATCCTGGCTCGATTTTCCGCCAGAGGCGGCCTGGAACGAGGCCATCCAATTGCTGAGTCTGCTGGGTGCGCTTGATGCCAAGGGGCGGCTCACCGCCCATGGCAAGGCGCTGATGGCCCTGCCCTTGCCTCCTCGCCTCGCGCATATGGTGATCGTGGCGGCCGGGCGTGGTGAAGGATTGTTGGCGGCGCGCATCGCGCTTCTCCTCGCCGAACGCGACCTCGCCGGCGATGATGTCGATCTCAGGATGCGACTGGAGGCGCTCGATCGGGCCCGCGGCGAGCGTGCCCAGGCTGCGCTCGGCATGGCGAACCGATGGCTGGACATGCTTGGTGCCAAAGCCGCCGCCGTCGATCAATCGCGCGCGGGTTCGTTGCTGGCTCTGGCCTTCCCCGAGCGCATCGCCAAGGCGCGACCGGGTCGGACTGGCGAGTTCCTCATGGCCAACGGACGCGGCGTCACGATCGACTCCAGCCATGCCTTGGCCCAGGCGCCCTATCTCGCGATCGCCAATCTGGCCGGCGATGCCGCGCGACAGCGCATCCTCCTGGCCGCGCCGCTCGATGAGCATGATATCGAGCGCGACCATGAGACGCGGATCGAGGTGGTCGACTCAGTCGAATTCGATACTGAAGCGCGCGCGGTCAAGGCGCAGCGGCAACGGCGCCTGGGCGCCATCGTGCTGCGGGAATCACAGGTCAACGACGTCAGCGCTGAGCAGATCGCGGCCATGCTGATCGAGGGTCTCCGCGGGCTCGGCCTCGATGCCCTCCCCTGGAGCGTGGAAGCCCGTGCCCTGCGTTCTCGGCTTGGGTTCTCGCACCGCCTGGAGCCCGACACCTGGCCCGATGTCGGTGACGCGACGCTGCTCGCGGACCTCGCAGGCTGGCTCGGTCCGTTTCTCGTCGGCTGCCGCGCGCTGAAGGACATCGCGCCATCAAAGCTCGACGCGGCGCTACTCGCGGGACTCAGCCACACCCAACGCAAGCGCCTCGACCTTCTGGCGCCGACGCATGTTGTCGCACCAAGCGGCCAGCGACTATCGATCGACTATGACGCGCCGTCGGGTCCGACCATCGCCGCCAGGGTGCAGGACCTGTTTGGGATGACCGTGCATCCAAGCGTTGGCGATGGGCGGATTCCGCTGGTCATCGAGCTGCTCTCGCCCGCGCGTCGGCCGGTTCAGGTCACGCGCGATCTGCCGGGTTTCTGGGCGGGATCGTACCAGGCCGTGCGCGCGGCCATGCGGGGACGCTATCCCAGGCACCCTTGGCCCGAGGACCCGAGGCTGGCGCAACCGCTGCCGCGGCGGCGCTAGGGTGGTGTTCAGGCGTGCTCGGCCAACGCGCGCTCGAGGAACCCGAGGCGGTCCTGGCCCCAGAAGATCTCGCCGTTGACCACGTAGCTCGGGGCGCCGAAGACCCGTGCGGCGAGCGCCCGATCCGTGCCGGCCTGGTAGCTTGCCTTGGTTGCATCGCTCTCGGCCGCGGCAAACAACGTCGCGGCGTCCAGCCCACAGGTCGAGACGATCGCGCGGAGCGTGTCGGGATCGCCGGTATTGCGCTCCTCAGCCCACAGCGCGCGCAGAATCGCGTGCGCCAGCGCCATCGCGTCCTGACCGGCATCGCGCGCCGCGGTGACCAGGCACGCGCCGAGGTTCTCGTTGGCCGGAAAAAACTTCGGCTGAAGGTTGAGCGGCACGCCGAGGTGATCGCGCCAACGCTTAAGCTCGACCAGTCGATAGGCTTGGCGCTGCGGTGTAGAACCTGGCCCATAGTGCCTCCTTCCACTCGTGGGAAAAGATTGCACCACCAAAGCCCGGGATCAAACACGTGGTCAATCGGCGTGGTCGGCCAAGCACGCTGATCGACTACCTCGCGGCAATTCCCACTAGCCCACGGCCGCCAGGGGCAACTGAACCTGCAAACCATCGCCGAGATCGAGGCCCGGTCCGAAGCGAGTGGTGTCTGGGGCGGGCTCATCTCCGCCGGTGCCGGCATCGCCGGCATGGTCGGCTATGGCGTCAGCGAGGACGACCAGCAGCAGCTGGTGACCCTGGTCCCGGCGGCTGCCAGCGCGCTTGGCGGTATCGTGGCCGTTGCTCGGCGGCTAAGCGCGAGCAAGAGGATCGGGGGGTGAGAAGATCCTCGTCGTCCTCGGCCGAGATCCCGGTCTTGGATGGAACTCGCGACATGCGAATGGGCAGACTGACCGAGAAATCGGAAGCCTATTTCGCCCTTTTGGCAAAATCACACCGGCCAAGGCTGGGACACGCTCAATGACTGGATCTCGAACATGCGATCAAGCACTTCCCCGACGCGACCAATCGCTTCGGCGTCGAGAAG
>VGET01000073.1 GCA_016869195.1 Alphaproteobacteria bacterium
CCATGAGGGCCCCGATCAGTCGCGATAAGAGGGATCTTGCCGGTCAAGCCGGCGCAACAACGCCTCGAAACCGATCTCGCCCCACTTGGCGTCGCCCGTCCCCTGGCCGGTCGCGACCGTGCGCTTTATCACCTCGTCGGACGGCGTGGCGAGCTCGCCGCCTCCCTGCACCGCGATCTGAATCTCGCAGGTGCGCTCGAGATAATGCATCAGGGTGAAGGCCTCGGCGATGCTGCGGCCCCAGCTGAGGGTGCCGTGATTGCGCAGAAACATCATCTTCTTGTCGCCAAGGTCCGCGATCAGCGTTTGTTGTTCGGCTGGCCGGAAGCCCGGGCCGTCATAGTCGTGGTAGGCGATCTGGCCGCTATAGGTGATGGCAAATTGGTTAACCGGTCGTAACCCGTCTTTCTGGGCCGAGACCGCGACGCCGGGGATCGTGTGCAGGTGCATCACGCTGTTGGCCTGGGCCTGGGCGCGGTAGACGGTCGAATGCACCACCCAGCCGGCCGGGTTCACCTCGCCCGGCGTCGCACCAATGTTCTTGCCGTCGATATCGACCTTGAGCAGGGAGGAGGCGGTCACGTCGTCGAACAGCTGGCCGAAGCCGATGAAGAGGTAGGCATTCTGCTGATCGTCCAGCTTCACCGACAGGTGGGTGTAGATCAGGTCGTCCATCTCGCGGCGCACGAACATGCGGTAGCAGGCCGCGAGCTTGACGCGTAACGCCCACTCGGCCTCCGACACATTCAGCCTGTTGGTACTCGCCTTGGGCCTGGCCCTGGCGGCGCGCGCGCTCATCGATTTCCCCTCCGCTTGTCGACGGCTCGGAAATCTAGCATGTAGTCGCCCCGACGTGGGAACGGGGTGAGAGGAGTACGGACCGATGAAACTCGACGGCATTCGCGTGCTCGACCTGTCACGCTTCCTGCCGGGACCGTACCTCACCATGATCATGGCGGATCACGGCGCCGAGGTGATCAAGGTCGAGGACACCGCCCATGGCGATCCGAGCCGCTCGATTGGCGCGCGGGAGGACGGCGTCGCGGTCTATTTCCGCAATCTCAACCGGGGCAAGAAGAGCCTGGCGCTCGACTTGAAGGCGCCGGAGGCGCGCGCGATCTTCCTTGAGCTGGCGAAATCTACTGACGTCGTGGTCGAGACCTTCCGGCCCGGCGTCGCCGACCGGCTGGGCGTCGGTTACGAGGCCGTGCGCGCGGTCAAGCCCGGAATCGTCTATGCCTCGATCTCCGCGTTCGGACAAAAGGGACCATGGAGCGGGCGGCCGGCGCATGATTTGAGCGTGGGCGCGCTCGCCGGCACGGTCGCGTTCTCGAAGGGCGCCGATGGCACGCCCTCAATGCCCGGACTTCCGCCCACCGACATGGCCGCCGCGCTGCTCGGGCTCTCGGGCGTGCTGATGGCGTTGATCGGGCGGGCGCGCACCGGCCAGGGCGACTTCGTCGACCTCGCGATGTATGACGCCGCACTCTCCTTCATCGCGCCGGTCTTGGGCCGCGCGTTGACCGAGCGCAAGGCGCCGGAGGCCGGTGTCGACCGCATCTTCGGTGGGGCCGCGCTCTATCGGGTCTACCGCACCAAGGACGGCAAGCACTTCACGCTCGGCGGCTCCGAGCCCAAATTCGTCGAGACCCTGCTGACCGCGCTTGGCCGCCCTGACCTGATCGCGATCGGCAAGAAGCCGGCGGGACCGGAGCAGGCACCGCTCCATCGATTTCTTGAAGAGACGTTTCTGACCAAGACGCGCGACGAGTGGGATGCGTGGTTCCAGGGGCGCGATTTGTGCTACGCGCCGGTGCTCGATTTGATCGAGGCGCTCGATCACCCGCTGGCTGCGATGCGCGAGATGCTGGTGCCACATGAGGGCGGCGGCAAACAGCTCGGCGTCGCGGTCAAATATGCGAACGAGCCCGGCCGCGCCGACCCGCGCGCGCCGGCGCTCGGCGAACACTCGGCGACACTGCTGCAAGCGCTCGGCTATGACGCCACCCGCATCGAGGCGCTCAAGGCCAAGGGCGTCATTGCCGCGCCGAAGGGAGCGCCCTCATGAGCGGCCAGCGCATCGAGATCGCGGGCACGGACGTATCGTTCGAGTGCGCCGACGGCGACACCATCCTCCGCGCCGGGCTGCGCGCGAGCCTCGGGCTCTCCTACGAATGCAGCGTCGGCAGTTGCGGCACCTGCCGGGTTGAGCTTGTTGCGGGCGAGATCGAGACCGTGTGGCCGGCCGCCCCCGGCATCAGCGAGCGCGACCAAGCGCGCGGGCGGCGGCTCGCCTGCCAGTCGCGAGCGCTCTCGCCCTGCACGATCAAGACGCGCCTCGTGCCTGACAATGTGCCGCCGGTGAGGCCGGAGCGGCGCCCGGCGACGCTGATCGGCTCGCGTGCATTGACCCACGACATGCGCGAGTTCACGTTCCGCGCCGAGGGGCCAGCGTCCTTCGTCGCGGGGCAATATGCGCTGATCGAGTTCGGGCCGGAGATCGGCCCGCGTGCCTACTCGATGTCGAACCTGCCGAACGAGCGAGGCGAGTGGCGCTTTGTCATCAAGCGTGTGCCGAACGGCAAGGGCACGGCAGCGTTGTTTGCCGCCACGGCAGGCGCGCGCTTCGAGCTCGATGGTCCCTATGGGCTGGCTTACCTGCGCACAGCGCCGCGCGACATTTTGTGCGTTGCGGGCGGCTCGGGCCTCTCACCCATGCTAGCGATCGTGCGCGCGGCGGCGAGCGATGCACGCTTCGACGGACGACGTATCACGCTCTGCTATGGCGGCCGCACGCCCGACGATCTGTGCGCCGAGGCCGAGATCAGCATGTTGCCAGGTTATGGCACGCTCATCCGCCATCTCGCGGCGGTGTCGGATGCCGAGGCGGCGGCGCGCGCGGGCTACGCCGGCAAGGTCGGCTTCATTCACGCGGTCGTGGAGGAAATTTTCGGCGACACGCTGAACGACCACGAGATCTATTTCTCTGGTCCGCCCGGCATGGGCGACGCCACCCAGAAGATGCTCGTGCTCACCCGCAAGGTGCCGGTCAACCAGGTGCACTTCGACCGGTTTTATTAATTGAGATCACCGAGAGCGTTTGGCCTTATCTGAGTTCGTCATTCCGGGCGCTAGGTGAGCCCGAACACCTGAAGTGTTCGGCGGCGAACCTTGCGACCCGGAATCCAGGGCCGCAGACTCCAACCCTGTTTCTAGATGGACCCCGGCTCGCCTCTTTCCCATCGGCGGCGCTCAGATCACCGAGCGGCACACCGGTCCGGACCGCCGCCGATGGACGCAGACGCGGCCGGGGTGACGGTTAGTTTGGTGGGCCCATCATGCAATCGCCTCATCCTCTCTTCGCCAACGCCAGCGTTCGTCTCGCCTGCGCCACGATCGGGTAGTCGACGAAGGCGCCGTCGACCGTGATGGACGCGATGCCCTTGGCCTCGGCCTCGACGAACGCGGCGATGATCTTCTCGGCGCGCGCGACTTCTTCGGGCGAGGGCGTGAAGGCCGCGTTGACGACCGCCACCTGATCCGGGTGAATGCAGAGCTTGCCCTGGAAGCCGAAGGCGCGCGCGCGGCGCGCGGCGACGCCAAGACCCTCCAGGTCGCGCACGTCGAAGTGCACCGTGTCGATCGGCGGCTCGCGCTCGAGCGCGCGCGAGTGGAGCACGATGCGGGCGCGCACATCGGCTGTCGCAACGTCATCCATGGTCTGCGTCATGCCGAGATCGCGGCCGAGATCGCCCGCGCCGAAGGTGAGGCGGCGGATGCGAGGCGTCGAGCGCGCGATGGCTTCGAGATGCACCACGCCGAGCGCGCTCTCGATGATTGGCAGGAGGTCGATCGCGTTCGGGGAGATGCCGTGCTGGCGCTCGAGCTGGGTCAGCACCCAGTCGACCGCCTCGGCCTCGCCCGGCCGGTCGACCTTCGGCAGCATCACGCCGTCGAGCCCTTTGCCGAGTGAGCCAATCAAATCGTCGTAGCAGAAGGGTGTCGAGGCCGGGTTGACCCGCACATAGAGCTTGCAGGTGCGGGGCAGGCCGAGCGCCGCGCGCACCTCGTTCCGCGCCGCGGGCTTCTCGGGCGGCGGCACCGTGTCCTCGAGGTCGAGGATCACGGCATCGGCGCCGCTCGCCAACGCCTTGGGGATGCGCTTCGGCTGGTTGGCCGGAACGAAGAGGAAGCTCCTGAGCGCGTCGACCATCGGCTCAGCTCTTGACCGGCGCTTCGGGCTTCAGGCCCGCCAGCGCCTCGATCACGGCGGCGAGCGAGAAGAAATCGTCCTCGCCGCGCCCCTGCGCGATCGAGGTGGCATAGAGTTGGCGGATGAGCGCCGAGACGGGGAGCGGCACGCTGGTCTCCTTCGCGGTCGAGAGCAGGAGGTCGAAGTCCTTCGCCATCATCTTCGAGGTGAAGGTGGCGGTGAAGTCGCGCGCCTTGAGCGGCCCGGACTTGTAGCCGATCAAGGGCGAGGCGATCGCGCTCTGGTTGAACACGTCGAGCATGGTCGCCCAGTCGAGCCCGCCCTTGCGCCCGAAGGCGAGCGCCTCGCCGAGGAGCGCGCCCATCGCGCCGACCATCATGTTGAGGCTGAGCTTGAGGTAGCGCGCCTGCTCGGCCGGCCCGAGATAGAACTGCTTGGCGCTCATCGCGGCGAAAGCGGGGAGGGCGCGCTCATAGGCGTCCTTCGGCCCCGAGGCGATGACGGTCAACTTCGCGGCCTCGGCCAGCGCGACGCCGCCCGAGACCGGTGCCCGCACATAGGCGATGTTGCGCGCCTCGGCCTCGGTCGCGACCGCCTCGGACGCGATCGGCGTTACCGTGCTCATGTCGACGAAAACCGCGCCGGGCTTGGCATTGGCCAGCACGCCACCCGACCCGAGCGCGACCGTATGCAGCGCCTTGTCGTCCGGCACCATGGAAACCACGATCGGCGCCGAGGCCGCGAGCGCCGCGACACTGGCCTCGCGCTTGGCTCCCAGGGCCTCGAGCGGCGCGACCTTGGCGATTGTCGGGTTGTAGGCGTGGAGCGTGAATCCCGCCTTGATCAGGTTCCTGCACATCGGCCCGCCCATCAGGCCGGTGCCGATCCAACCGATCGTCTTGTCATTGCTCATGCATCGAATCCTGTTTCTTCCCCGATGGCGCCAAAGCCTGTATCGATTGTCCCGCGAAAAAACCTCAGGGGGAAGCCATGACCGCACCGAAGGCGTTCAACCATGTCGGCGTCACCGTGACCGACATCGAAGCCGCGACCAAGTGGTATGAGAAGGTGCTGGGCTGCCACGTCATCATGCCGCCGATCGACGCATACGAGGACGGCGGCCATTTCTCGAACATCATCTGCGACATCTTCGGGCCCGGCTTCAAGCGCATGCGCATGGCGCATCTCGGCACCGCGGAGGGCATCGGCATCGAGCTGTTCCAGTTCTATCGGCCGAAGACGACGCGGCGGAAGCCGAACTTCGACTATGCCCGCACCGGCATTTTCCATCTGTGCGTCACTGACCCCGACATCGAGGGTCTGGTGAAGCGGATCGCCAAGAGCGGCGGCAAGCAGCGCAGCAAGATCTGGCCGCTCTGGCCCGACAAGCCCTACAAGGTGTGCTATTGCGAGGACCCGTGGGGCAACATCGTCGAGGTCAGCTCACACGGCTACACCCAGACCTGGGCCAATTTCGCCGACCCGCATCGACCGTGAACAACCTGAGTGTCTGTGTGGCGCGCTGGGCCTTTGTTCTTTCGGGATGGCCCGCGGCGGCGGGCCATCCAGGGCATCCGCGTATGAGCGCTAGCGGTTCATGATCTTCCCTGAGCCGCGCTTTGCGCCCTCGGGCGATCGCTATCTGCTGGTGCAGTTCGGCGACGACGCCTCGCTCGCGCTCAACTTCATGGCGCTCGGGCTCGACGCCGCGCTGCAGACGAGCGGCACCAAGGGAGTCGTCGACACCGTCGCCTGCTACAACTCGCTGCTGGTCGAGTACGACGCCGAACTGATCCGCTTCGCTGACCTCAAGGCCGAGCTTCAGCGCCTGATCGCCGGGCTCGGGCCAACGAGCGCGCTCGTGATCGAGAGCCGGCTCCTGCATCTGCCGGCGATGTACGCCGACCCCTGGACCGCCGCGTGCATCGCGGACTATCGGAAGAACATCGCGGAGCGGCCCTACGACCCCGATTTCGTCGCGCGTGAGAACGGCCTGAAGGATGGCGCGCATCTTGGCCGCGTCCATGCCGCGACCGAGCACTGGGCGGTGACGGTTGGCTCGTTTCCCGGCTTGCCGCTGCTGCGCCCGCTCGATCCGCGCTGCACCATCACCGCGCCGAAATACAACCCGCCGCGCACCTGGACGCCGCAGGGCGCGCTCGGCCTCGGCGGGGTCTCGACCTCGATCTACACGGTGCGCTCGCCGGGCGGCTATCAGCTGATCGGGCGCACGCCGGTGCCGCTGTGGAACCCGACGCTCGCCAATCCCGCGTTCAAGGGCGAGGTCGTGCTGTTGCGCGCCGGCGACCGGGTGAAGTTCCAGGCGATCGGGCGCGAGGAGTTCGAGGCGATCGACGCCCAGGTGCGCGAGGGCCGCTATGTCTACAACATCATTTTCTACCAGAAATTCTCGGTTGCCGCGCATGAGGCTTGGGCCACAAACCTGAGTGGAGGCCCACCGCCATGATCGAGGTGCTGAAGGGTGGGCTCGAGACCACGGTGCAGGAATGGCCGGGCCGCAAGGGCTGGTACAAGGTCGGCTTCCCACCCTGCGGCGCGCTTGACGGCGTTTCGCTTCGTCTCGGCAATCTCCTGGTCGGCAATGAGCCTGGCGCGGCCGGCCTCGAATGCCAGTTCATCGGCCCGAGCCTGCGCTTCGAAGCGGACGCGATCGTGGCGCTGACCGGCGCCGACATGGGCGCGACCCTCGATGGCGTCGCGGTGCCGCTGTGGGAAAGCGTGGCGGTCAGGGCAGGGCAGGTGCTTGCGCTCGGCCCGGCGCGGACAGGAGCGCGCGGCTACATCGCCATTGCGAGCGCGATCGACGTGCCCGAATTCCTGGGTTCATGCGCAACCTACACGCTTGCCGGTGTCGGCGGCTTCCAGGGGCGTGCGCTCAAGGCAGGCGATCGGTTGCCGTTCGGGCATTCATCGGGCGCGATCGCCGGTCGTCGCGTTCGCGCAGACCGCCGCCCTGTCATCGACGGGTCTGGCGTCTGGACCATCGAGGTCGTGGTCGGCCCGAATGACGATTGGATCGACGAGGCCGGGCAGGCGCGCTTCTTCGCGAGCGAGTGGAAGCTCTCGGCGCGCTCGAACCGGGTCGGCTACCGGCTCGACGGCCCGGCCTGGACCTTCACGCGCAAGGCCTATGACAAGGCGCCGGAGAACGGCTCAGAGCCGTCCAACACCATCGATCACGGCTATGCCATCGGCGCGATCAACCTCGGCGGGCAGACGCCGATCATCCTCATGAACGACGCGCTGACGCTTGGCGGCTTCATCAATCCCTATACGGTGATCTCGGCGGCGTTCTCGAAGCTCGCCCAGGCGCGCCCGGGCGAGCGCCTGCGTTTCGCCTCCGTGACAGTCGATGAAGCCCAGGCGCTCCGCCGCGCGCAGGACGCGCTTTGCTCGAAAGCGAGCGTGGAGTAGTCGCATCATTGCGCGGTGCCGCTGCGCACGGCACAATCGGTTCGACCAG
Source organism: Alphaproteobacteria bacterium (assembly GCA_016869195.1). Classification (GTDB taxonomy): domain Bacteria; phylum Pseudomonadota; class Alphaproteobacteria; order UBA828; family UBA828; genus SHWC01. The sequence continues at coordinate 7,698 of VGET01000073.1, forward strand.
AACTCCGGGGGGACGTCATGGCCGGCAAGATTCTTCCGCCTCAGCTGATCACCAACGCGCGCATGCTCATCCTGTGCTACGAGCCAGCCGATCCGCGCGCCGTGGCTGCTCTCCTGCCGCCGCCGCTGCGTCCAGCGCGCAACAAGGCGATCTTCCTGAACCAGTACGTCGTCGACAAGCCGGAGCAGACCTCGGGCTTCGGCTCCTATTCGCTCACCTATATCGGGCCCGAGCTCGCCGGCTACAACGCCGACAAGATGACCCAGGGCCGGTTCTGGACGCACTACCTCAACTCGAACCCGCTGATGCGCAACTACGTCAAGGAGCGCGGCGTGCCGGCGAAGCCGGGCGAGACCACGCTTGAGCTGAAGCGCGGGCGGCTGGTCGCCACCACCTATGTCAACAACAAGCCGATCATTCGCTCGACCGTCGCGGTCGGCGCGACCATGACGATCGCGCGCGGGCAGCTGCGCTACATTAACAAGGTCGGGCGCAGTTTCTATGACGGCCGCTACCCCTATGTGATGCCGATGGCGGAGCGGCTCGAGGTGATCTCGCTCGAGTTCCTCGATCCCAACCACTCGATCTATGCGCTCAGGCCCGCAAACCCGGTCAAGCTCACCGCGCCCGGCCTCTATACGCCCGCCGGCACGTTCTGCTATCCGGGCGGCTATGAGCCCATGCCCAAGATCAGCGGGTGATCCTGCCGCTATCTGTTGGCCGCACAAACCACCGTCATCCCGGACGCTAGCGGAGCCCGGGCACCGGAAGGGCTCGGGTGCGACGCTTGCGATCCGCGGGCCAGAGCCGCCCACTCAATTCGTCATCCCCCGGCTTGGCCGGGGGATCCAGGGCCGCAAATGCTGACCACGCGCCGGCCCTGGATGGCCCGATCAAGTCGGGCCATGACGAAATGAAAAGACGCTAGGCCGTTCACACCGAAGTTGTGCGCCAGATGGTTCCCGGCTCGCCTCTTTCCCATCGGGGGCGCTCAGACCATCGAGTGGCATGCCGGTCTGGAACGCCGCCGATGGCCGCAGACGCGGCCGGGATGACAATCGAGCGTGCGTCTAGCCGAGCGGCAGGGGCTTCCGGTCCGATCCGAGCGGGTCGATCGGCAGGCCCTTGGCGAGGCCGGTCGCCTGTTCAAACAGGGCGCCGGCCGCGAGCGCCGCGGCGTCGGCCCGCGGCGGCGCCGTGATCTGCACGCCGACCGGAAGGCCGCTCGCGGTGAAGCCCGCCGGCACCGAGAGCACCGGGCAGGCGGTCAGGGTCAGCGCGAAGGTGATGCCGATCCAGGCGACGTAATTGTCGAATTTGACGCCCTCGACCTCCTCGACATAGCGGCGCTCGACCTCGAAGGGCGGCACGATCGCGGTCGGGCACACGAGCAGGTCATAGCGCTCGAAAAAGCGGCACACGCGGTCATAGAGCGCGGCGCGCGCGACCTCGGCCTTGCCGATGGCTTCGCCGTCGAGCCTGAGGCCCTTCTCGATGTTCCAGATCACCTCGGGCTTGAGCTTGTCGCGCTTCGTGCGCAGCAGCTCGGCTCGCTCGGTTGCGAACTTGGCCGCACGCAAGGTTTGAAAGATCTCGACCGCGTCGTGCAGATCGGGCGTGGCCTCTTCGACCACGGCGCCCATCGCCTCGAAATGGCGCGCGGCCTTGGCGCAGATCGTGGCGACCTCGCGCTCGACCGGGAAGAGCCCGAGATCGGGGCTGTAGGCGACGCGCTTCGGTGCCTTAGCCTCGCGCACCGCCGTGCCGAACGAGCGCGCAGGCGGCGGCAGGGCAAGCGGATCGCGCGGGTGATCGGCCGCGAAGGCATCGAGCATGAGCGCGACATCGGCGACGCTCCGCGCCATCGGGCCGTTTACGAGGAGAGACGAGAACGGCAGCGGCACCGGCCCGCGCGGCACGCGGCCCGGGCTCGGGCGCAGGCCGACAATGCCGCAGAAGCTCGCGGGCGTGCGCAGGCTGCCGCCGAGGTCCGAGCCGTGCGCGAGCCAGACCTGACCCGCCGCGACCGACACCGCCGCGCCGCCCGAGGAGCCGGCGCAGGACTTGGTCACGTTCCAGGGATTGTGGGTGCGGCCGAATACCTCGTTGAAGGTGCTCGCGCCGGCGCCGAACTCCGGCGTGTTCGACTTGCCGATGACGATCGCGCCATTGGCCTCGAGAGTTTCCACCAGAATGTCGGACGAAGTGGGCACATGGTTCGCATAGATGGGCGAGCCGAAGGTGGTGCGCACGTCGGCGACCGGGGTCAGGTCCTTGATCGAGACCGGCAAACCGCCGAGCCATCCGGGCGCGCGTGGCTGATCCCTCCGCTTGCTCTCGATGCGGCGGGCCTGGGCGCGGGCACGGTCCGCACAAAGGGTCGGCAAGGCGTTCAGGTGCTTGTCGGTCGCAGCGATGCGGGCCAGCGCGGCCTCGACCAGCTCGCTCGGTTTGACCTCGCCGGCGCGCAACCGCTGCACCGCCTCGGTCGCCGACATCCGATAGTGTGCATCCGCCATCCTTGTCCGCCTTCCTGAACATTTCTTGTTGAGCTTGCCGCCTCATCCTTCGACAGGCTGAGGATGAGGCTCTATTCTAATGTCCTCATGCTGAGCCCTCATCCCGAGCATGTCGAGGGACGAAGCTTGAGGGTAGCGTCGAATGAATTGGCCTGGGCGAAGGGGTGGCAGGCATGACCAACGAGCCCGGACGCGGGGTGCACGACATGGGCGGGCTGCCGGCCGGGCCGGTCAAGCCAAATGAGCACGACTATGCGATGTGGGAACGGCAAGTCGACGCGCTCATGGTGTTGCTGATCAACAAATCGCGTCGTGTCATCACTGTGGACGAGCTGCGCCGTGGCATCGAGGGCCTGGGTGCGGGCGCCTATGATCGCCTGAGCTATTACGAGCGCTGGATCGCCTCGATCACCCAGATCCTGATCGAGAAGGGTGTCATTACGAATGACGAGCTTGGCCGGCGCATGGAGGCGGTCAAGGCGCGCTTCGAGGGCACGACATGACCGCCGCGCGCTTTACCCCAGGCATGACGGTGCGGGTGCGCCGAGCGTTTCAGCCGGGTCATGTGCGCACGCCGTACTACGCGCGCGGCAAGCGGGGTGTGGTCGAGCGCCTGTGTGGCATCTTCGCCAACCCCGAAGAGCTTGCCTATGGCCGCAGTGGTGAGCCAAAGCTGCCGCTCTATCGTGTGCGCTTCGCCCAGCAGGAGCTTTGGCCGGACTATCGGGGCACGGCGCACGACACGGTCGATATTGAGCTCTACGAGCATTGGCTCGAGCCGATTTGACGCGAGGGACCGCCCATGGCTGAGCCGCCCGATCACAACCACGACCACCATCACCCCGAAGGCGCGGTGCGCCTCGACTATTACGAGGCGATGCAGCTCGCGGTGGCTGAGCTTCTGATCGAGAAGGGCATCTTCTCCGCGGACGACATGCGCCGCGAGGTCGAGGCGATGCAGGCGCGCACGCCGGCGAAGGGTGCTGCGGTCGTTGCCCGGGCGTGGACCGATCCGGCGTTCAAGGCCGCGCTTCTGAAGAATGGCACGGCCGCTTGTGAGTCGCTCGGCATCGAGATGGGCCCGACCCATCTGGTGGTGGTCGAGAACACGCCCGGTGTCCACAACGCGGTCGTGTGCACGCTTTGCTCGTGCTATCCGCGCATGCTGCTTGGCCCGCCGCCCGATTGGTACAAGTCGCGCCCTTACCGCTCGCGCATGGTGCGCGAGCCGCGCGCCGTGCTGGCCGAGTTCGGCCTGCGCCTGCCCGATTCAACCGTGTTGCGTGTCCACGATTCGACCGCGGACATGCGCTATCTGGTGCTGCCCGAGCGGCCAGCGGGCACCACGTCCCTTAGCGAAGGCGCGCTCGCTGCGCTCGTTACCCGCGACTGCATGATCGGGGTCGCAGTGCCAAAGGCGCCGTGACAACGCCACAATTGATCGAGACCGCGCGGCTCCGCCTGTCACCACTGGCGCCGGGCGACGCCGCCGAGTTCCACACCCTGATGATCGAGCCGGGCGTCCGGCGTTATCTGTGCGACGACCAGATCATGCCGCGCGAATGGGCCGATGAGGTGATCGCCGGCTCCGATGCGAACTTCGCCGCTCATGGCTGGGGCCTTTGGGCCGCGCGCGAGCGGGGCGCCGCGTCGCTCCGCGGTGTCGCCGGCTTCATGGAGTTCTTCGATCCGCCGGTGCTTCAGCTACTTTACGCGTTGCACCCGAGCGTGTGGGGTCACGGATTCGCCACCGAGGCCTCGCGTGCCCTGATCGGCGACGCGTTTGATCGGCTCGGTTTCGCGCAAGTGGTCGCGGCCACGGACCCGCCCAACACCGCGTCGATCGCGGTGATGAAGCGCGTGGGGCTTCGCTTGGTCGAGGAGACGATCAAGAACGGCAAGCCAGCCGTCATCTACGCGATCAACCGCGACGATTGGCGGCCATAGACTGGGCGCGAGCTACATCGAGTTCCGACTCGCCACAAAGCGAATCGTCATGACCCAGTCCTCGGCTTGGCCTCGACCGAGCCATGACGACAGCAGAAACGTGACGCGGCCCGTTGTTCGTCGTTCTCCGGCGCGCTGCGGTGCGACCGGAGGACCCATGGGTCGGCGTGCGCGGAGCAATGGATTCTCGGGTCGGCGCAGCGCCGCCCGAGAATGACGCTGGAACGAAAGGTTCGAAAACAGGATTCAGGGAATGATCTTCTCGCGGCGGAAGCGGGCGAAGAGATTGAGGTACATCTCCTGCGTGTCGATCACATCGGTGCAGCCGTGCTGAATGCGCTTCGAATTGTCGAGCGCAACGTCCCAATCCGCCTGCATCACGAAATCGATGAAGGGCCAGGCCGCGAGGTCGGCCAACTTATAGGGCTTCAGCTTGTGGCGCTTGACGATCGCATCCCACACGGGCGCCTTGTCGGCCATGAAGTTGGTCAGCAGCATGGGGCGCACGATGCCGGGCTCCATGTCGAAGAAGCGGGCAAGCGCGGTCCAAATATTGCACCAGCGGAAGAAGGTGCCGTTGGTCACGTTGTAGGCCTGGTTGGCGGCGTTGGGCGAGGTGGCGGCGAAGAGCGTCGCGCGGGCGAGCAGATCGGCATCGGTCATCTCGCTCACGGCGGTCCAGGTGCCGGGCTTGCCGGGAAAGTCGAGCGGCAGGCCATAGCTCTTCATCACGCAGGCATAGACCGCGAGCTGGGTCGCGAGGTTCATCGCGTTCCCCACCGCGAAGCCGATCACCGGCTCCGGCCGCAATGCTGACCAGGTCCAGCGCTTGCCCTTCTGAAGCTTCCTGAGGAAATCCTCCTGGTCATAATAGAAATTGGGCGGCAGGTGGCGCGCATCGGTTTCCTTGGCCGGCGTCTTGAACGGCCCGATGTGGCGGCCATAGCATTTGCCGCCCTCCTGCAGCACGATGCGTTCAAGACGCGGATTCCTCGCCTCGAGCACGCTGACCGGGTTGACCAGAAGCTCCAGATTGGCGTCCACACTATCGGCCGCGATGCCACCATCGAGGGCGGCATACATGATGTGCGTCAGGTCCTTGATGCCGCCGAGCCTCTTTTCAGTCTCGGCGCGATCGCGCAGATTGACGGAGATGAACTCCGCCTTGGTCTTGAAGTCCGGGCTGCGGCGCGAGAGCGCGACGATCTCCCAGCCGCCGACATCCTCGAGGTGATGAAGGAAGTTCCTTCCAATAATGCCGAGGCCGCCAATGATTGCGATCTTCTTGGACGCCATGTCCGGTCTCCCATGGGATGATGTGAGCCGT
>VGET01000074.1 GCA_016869195.1 Alphaproteobacteria bacterium
CTGCAGGATCATCGAGTCCGCAAAGCCGCCCGTGATCGCCTTGCGCACCGCGGCCGGGTCGGCGCCACCTGCCGCCGCTAACAGAAGTGCCTCCGACACGGCGATGATGTTGATGCCGACGATCGCCTGGTTGCACAGCTTGGCGAGCTGACCGCTGCCCGCCGGCCCGACCAGGGTCGGCCGCCCCATTTTTTCGAGGATCGGCCGTGCCCGCTCAAACACGGCGGGCTCGCCGCCGGCCATGATCGCGAGCGTCGCGGCCGCCGCGCCGACCGTGCCGCCGGAGACCGGCGCGTCGAGGTGATCGACCTTGAATTCCGCCTTGAGTCGGCGCGCATGCTCCTTCGCGTAATCCGGCGGGATCGAGCTCATGTCGATCACGAGGGCGCCCGGCTTCAGCCCCTTGGCCGCGCCCTGCTGGAACAGGACGTCGCGCACGATCGGCCCATTCTCGAGCATGAGGATGACGAGGTCCGCTCCGCGTGTGGCCGCCTCGGGCGAGTCTGCGCGCTTGGCCCCGAGCTTCACCACGGGATCGGTCTTGGCAACCGAGCGGTTCCACACGGTGACCGGATAGCCGGCCTTGACCAGATTGCTCGACATCGGATCGCCCATCAGGCCGATGCCAAGGAACGCGATCGCGGTCATGAGTTCGTCTCCCTGTTTGTGCGCTCAGCCGGCGCTGATGCCGTAGTCCCTGGCCCAGCCGAGTCCTGCGAGCGTCTCCGTCCGTGGCCGGTATTCGCAGCCCACCCATCCCTGATAGCCGAGCGCCGCGATCCGCGCGAGCAGGAAGCGATAGTCGATCTCGCAATCCGCGGGCTCGAAGCGCCCCGGCACGCCAGCGATCTGGACGTGCCCGATCACGGGCAGATGCCGCTCGAACGACGTGGCCAGATTCCCCTCCATGATCTGGAGATGGTAGGCGTCCCATTGCAGCTTCACATTGGGCCGCGCCACCGCATCGATGATACGCCGCGCCTGCATGGAGCCGGAGAGCACATAGCCCGGCACGTCGGTCGAGTTGAGCGGCTCGATGGTCGCGGTCAGGCCATGCGGCGACAGCCGATCCGAGGCTTGGCGAAGATTGTCCACAAACACAGCCTCACATTCGGCCAGCGTCGCACCGGCCGGTACGAGACCCGCCATCACGTGGATGCGCGGCGCGCCGATGGTCCGGGCGTAATCAATGGCCTGCTCGAGGCACGCCCGAAAGCGCGCCTCGGCGCCGGGCACGGCGGCAAAGCCGCGCTCACCCTTCTGCCAATCGCCCGGCGGCGTGTTGATGAGCGCGATCTCGAGATTTTCCGTGACGAGCGCCGCGCGCGTCTCCCCCGTCGGCGTATCATAGGGAAACAGGCACTCGACGGCGCGAAAACCGGCGCGGCGCGCGGCGCCGAAGCGCGCCAAAAAAGCGTGCTCCTGAAACAGCCAGCTCAGATTGGCGCACAACCGGATCATCACCTTGCCTCGTTCGTATTGACCGAAGCGAGCCAAGCCGCTCGCGCCCGTACCGTCAAGGGCGGCGCCCTATCCGAACCGCGCACTCTACCCTATGGTGGCGACACATTACCCCTGCTGAGGAGCGTTGCCATGCTCGGCTCGAGCGTCCGCGCGCCGGAGATCGACCGCCCCGGCCTCGAATGGTTCAACGTGCCGAAGCCGCTGTCGCTCGCCGATCTGGCGGGGCGGCTGGTCATTCTCGATTTCTGGACCTTCTGCTGCATCAACTGCATGCAGGTGCTGCCAACGCTTCACCGGGTCGAGGAGGCGTTTCCGGACGACGTCGTCGTGATCGGCGTGCATTCGCCGAAATTTGCGGCGGAACGCGACCCGGCCAAGGTGAGCGCCGCGATCGCGCGCTATGACATTCGCCATCCGGTGGTGCACGACCCCGAGATGTCGATCTGGCGGCAATATGCGGTGCGGGCCTGGCCAACCCTCGTGTTCGTTTCGCCGGACGGCGCCGTGCTCGGACAGGCCTCTGGCGAGCCCGACCCCGATCGCTTGCTCGAGGTGGTCGGCCGCCTGATCACGCAGGGAAAAGCCGATGGCACGATCCGGCCCGAGCCGCTTAGCCTGACTCTCGGCGCAACTCCGATCGCGCCCTTGCTCTACCCGGGCAAGATCAAGCCCCTGCCCGACCGGTCCGGCTCGCTCTGGATCGTCGCCGATGCCGGCCATCATCAGATCGTGGTGAGCGATGACGACGGCGTCGAGATCGCGCGCTATGGCTCGGGCGAGGCCGGCCTGGTCGACGGGCCGTCGGACGAGGCATGCTTCAACGCGCCGCAAGGCCTCGTGGGTGATGAGGACGCGATTTATGTCGCCGACACCGGCAACCATGCGATTCGGCGCATTGACCGCGCGAGCGGTGAGGTGACGACGCTCGCGGGCAACGGACGGCGCGGCCCACGGCTCATGCAGGCGATGAGCGCGAAGGACGCGATCCTGGCGTCGGTCTGGGATCTCGAGTTACTCGGCGATCAATTGATCTTCGCCAATGCCGGCACGCATCAATTGGGCGTGCTCGACCTCGGGGCGATGCTGCTCGCCCCGATTGCCGGCACGGGCGGGGAGAACATCAGCGATGGGCCGGCGCACGAGGCGCTCCTTGCCCAGCCGAGCGGCCTCGCGCTTCACCCGAGCGGACGCCTGCTTGCTTTCGCCGATAGCGAGACCTCCGCGGTGCGAATTCTTGCGCTCGACGGCGACGAGCCGAGCGTGCAAACGGTGATCGGCACGGGCCTGTTCGACTTCGGCCACCGCAATGGCCCGCTCGATGAGGCACTGTTGCAGCATCCGCTCGGACTCGATTGGCTGGACGAGCAGCGCCTGGTGGTCGCCGACAGCTACAACGACCGCGTGCGCATCATCGATCTCGCAAAGGGCCAAATCGACGACCTCGATGAGGGTGACTTCGTGTGCGAGGACGAGGTATGCCGGCCGCTCGGCGAGCCGGCCGGCATATCGGTCGCGGACGATGGCCGTATTCTGGTGAGCGACACGAACAACCATCGGATTGTCGTCTATCGCCCGAGCGATCGGGCGTATCGGACGCTCATCGGCTCTGCCGGCTAATTGCTCTCGAGCGCGAGGGGCTCGATCGTTCCGTCCGGGCGGATCATGCCGTCGGTGCGTGCCCCGCCAAAATGAGTGCCTTCGAGCTTTGCACCCCTCAGATCGGCGCGAGAGAGATCGGCGTTTCCAAAATTCGTCTCGCGCAAATTCGTATCTGACAGATCGGCACCAATCAATTTGGCCCGTGAGAAAGTCGCCTGGGTGAGATCGGCGCCCGCCAGATTGGCTCGGCTGAATTCGGCCTCCTTGAACTTGCCCATCGAGAGATCGGCACGACTGAGATTGGCGTCGGCTGCAACCGCCATGCGCGCATCGACGCTCCAGAGATTGGCCTCGGTCAAATTGGCGCCAATGAGGCGCGCGCCCAGCATGTCGGTCTGGGCCAGATTGGCGCGCGCGAAATAGGCGCCGGATAGATCGGCGACCTTCAGATTGGCGCCCCAGAAATTCGTTTCGCCCGCAAGGGCGCCTGACAGATTGGCGCCTTGGAGATTAGCGGTGCGCAGGCGGGCGCGCGCCAGCGTCGCCCGAATGAGGCGCGCACCGGCCATATTGGCATCGCTCAGATCCACGTCCGTCAGGTCCGCCGCATCGAGCACCGCGCCCCTGAGATTCGCGCCAACGAGCTTGGCGCCTTTGAGCTCGGCCGAGATGAGCGAGGCACCCGCCAGATTGGCGCCGTTCAGCAGCGCGCCGCTCAGGTCGAGCCCGGAGAGGTCGGCGCCCTTGAACGCGCCCGAGCGCAGCTCTTCATCTGTCGGGCGGCGCAGGCTCATCCGTTGCGACCGCCCACGACTTCGATCTCGAGCCCGATCCGCAAGCCGAGCGCGACATCGGCACGATCGCGATTGACCGCAATCTCACAGAGCCCGTTGCCGTTCTCGTACCAAAACGCGGTGCCGGGCCCGACGCTCGAGAATGTGCGGGCATGACGCACCATCGAACCGCCCACCACGAGGGTTCTGTCAGTTCCAATCACGGATGCGCGGAGCCCGGTCATCACATTGCCGAAATGATCGATGTAGATCACCTCGCGAAGGTCGTCGGCCCAGTTCGCACCGACGATCCCCGCGTCTCCGATTGGTGCGAGTCCGGACGTGTCGCCACGGGTCAGCCGCGCGGCGATCGGCGCAAAGAGATCGCGACCATGGAACGAATCCGACAGGCGCTCGGGCATCCAGGTGATCTGATGCCAGCGTGCGGCCCCGGCCCGGCGCGCCACGATGGCGAACAGACCGTTGTCCGGCCCAACCAGCCAACGACCGCCGGCTTCGACGGCGACGCCGCGGCGCTCGCTGCCGACGCCTGGATCGACCACACCGAGGATGATCGCCTCCGGCGGCAGGTCGTCGATCATCGCGGCAAGCAAATAGGCCGAGGCGCGCGGGTCGAACACGGGCGCGTCCGAGAGCAGCTCGACAATGTCGACCTCAGGCGCGAGACGTTTTAGCGCCGCGACCATCTGTCCGACATAGGGGCCCGCAGGCCCGAAATCAGCGAACAAGACGATCATGGCGTCACGCGGGCACGATGATGGCCCGACGCCACGGCAGATGGCGGCCAGGCTCGGGGACTGTGTAGGCCAGGACACCACCGAACATGGCGACCAAGATGGCCGAAAACCAGACCCAAACATAGGTATTGAGGCTGTCGAACAGCACGCCGCCGAGGTAGGCGCCTAGCGCGCCGCCCATCGAGTGCGCACCGGTCATCAGCCCCATGACCAGGCCGAGGCGCCCGAGACCGAAATGCGTGCGGGCGATGCTCGTGGTCACCGGCACGGTGCTGTAATCGACCAGGCCGAACAGCACGGCAAAGACGAGCATCAGCTCGAAATCGGGTCCGATCAGGATCAAGAAGACGAAGGTGAGCGCGCGCGCGAAATAGAGCGAGCCGAGCAAAAACGGCCGGTGCACATGATCCGACAGGTAACCGGCCAGCACCATACCGACGAGATTGAGGCCGGAGAGCAGGCCGTAGATCGTGGCGCTCGGCACTGGCGGGAAGCCACAGAAGGCGGCATAGGGAATGAGGTGGGTTTCAATCACGCCGGTCGTGGTGAAGCCGCAGACCGCGAAGCTCCAGAACAGCGCGTGAAACACCCAGCTCCCGGCGAATTCGCGGATTGAGACCAGAACCGGCGTGCGCGCGGGCCCCTCATGCGCATCGTGAAGCGTCGGCGGCCGCGACTTCATTCGCGCGACATAGAAAAAGCCGGCAACGCCAAGTGCGAACGCGGCTGCGGCGACGGTGATGTAGCCTGTACGCCAGCCGAAATCGGCGACGACGGCGGCGAGCAGCGGCACGAAAGCGAGTTGCCCCGCCGTCGCACCCGAGGTCGCGAGGCCGACCGCGAGACCGCTGCGGTGGCGGATGCGCAGCGTGATCACGGTGGCGACCGCGCTCACCGTGCCAACCCCGAATCCGAAGCCGCTCAGGCCCGCATAGCCGAGGAAGAGTTGCCAGGGTGATGACATCGTCGCGGTCAGTGCCGCGCCGCCGGCCAGGATGATCATTCCATAGCCGAGCACGACGCGGGCGCCCAGGCGGTCCAGCACATGGCCACCGATCGGCGCAACCACGGCCATGACGATGAGCGAGATCGCCCCGGCGCCGGAGATCAGCTCGCGGGACCAGCCGAGGTCGGTTTCCCAAGGCGTCATGGTCACGCCGAGCAAGGCGCGGCCCGAGTAGACGACGGCGAGGGCGAGAAACCCGATCAGTACGATCAGGCCGTCGTTCAAGGTCAGGCGTGGCGCCGGCTCCGCGGTCACTGGCTTCCTCCGGCGCCGCTCATCGGACGATCGTTCGGAATTGCCTCAGAGCCCGGCCGACATGCCCTCGTCGAGCACCATGGTCGCACCGTGCATCGCGCGCGAATCATCCGAGGCGAGATAGACGGCGGCCTTCGCCATGTCATCAGCCTCGGAATAGGTGCGCCCGCTCGGCGTGCGCCCCGCCATATAGTCGAGCAGCGCCTTGAATTGCGGCTCGGTGCGGATGTTGATGTTCATCGGCGTGGCCGTATTGCCCGGCGCGATGCAATTCACCCGAATACCGTGCGGCGCCAACTCGCATGCGAGCGCCTTGGTCATGGTGATGATCGCGCCCTTGCTGCCGCAATAGACGCTGAACGGGTTCATGCCCATGATGCCGGCGGTCGAGCTGAAATTGATGATGATGCCCGACTTCCTCGCCTTCATGCCCGGCGCGATCGCGTTGATACAGAAGAACGTGCCCTTGACGTTGATGTCGAAGGTGCGGTCGAAGTCTTCCTCAGAGGTCGAGCCGACCGGTGTCGTGAAGAACACGCCCGCCGAGTTTACCAGGATGTCGATGCGGCCGAGCGTCTTCTCGGCTTCCTTGGCCAGCGCATTGATCGAGGCCACCTTGCTGACATCGGCGACAAAGGGGTGGGCTTTGCCGCCAGCCGCCTTGATCTTGTCGACGATCGCCTTGGCCTTATCAATCCTGCTGCTCGCGACGACACCAACCTCCGCCCCCTCCGCGCCGAAGCGCAAGGCGATCGCCTCGCCAATGCCCTGAGAACCGCCCGTGATGAGCGCGGTCTTGCCCCTCAGTCGCATGCCATCCTCCCTGTCCTGGCCGGCTCGTGCACGGCCGTTGCGGTGGCGAGTGTCGGCGACGGCCGGGAGCCTGTCCAGACCGTGATCGCACGCGCCGGGCCCGGGCCGCGATGGCCGCTTGGGCGGCGCGCCATTCGCCCTTACAATCGGCTCGGACAAAAGATGGCGCGGGTCACGTGGCAGGCAGGCATATCCATATTGAGCCGATCGGCGGGGCGGCTGGCGACATGCTGGTCGGCGCCCTGCTGGACGCGTTTCCCGAGGCCTGGCCGCTAGTCGCCGACGCGGTGCAGGCCGCAACTCAAAGCGAGGCCAGAGCGACGCTCGAGCCCTGGCGGGATCACGCGCTCGCCGGCCGACGCTTTGAGGTTGTCGCGGTCGAGGCCGCCCACAGCCACCGTCGGCTGGGCGACATCGAGGCCATGCTCGGCCGGTCGGCCCTGCATAAACGTGTCTCAGAGCGCGCAGTCGAGATTTTTCGCCTGCTCGCCGAGGCGGAGGGGCGCGTTCATGGCATCGAACCTACCCAGGTGACATTTCACGAGGTGGGGGCGCTCGATTCGATCGCCGACATCGTCGCTGCCGCCACCTTGATCGAGTTTCTGGCGGACGCCGAGTTCTCGATCGCGCCGCTTCCCCTCGGCTCCGGTCGGGTCGAGACCGCGCACGGCACGCTCCCCGTCCCGGCCCCGGCGGTGGTTGAGCTGCTGCGGGGCTTTGTGGTTCACGACGACGGCATCCCCGGCGAGCGCGTGACGCCGACCGCCGCTGCCATCCTGCGCCATTTGTCACCGTCGGCCGGAATCGCACCGAAAGGTCGGCTGGTGGGACGCGGCCTCGGCTTCGGCACCCGTCGACTGCCCGGCATCAGCAACGTCGTGCGGGTGCTCGTGGTGGAGCCCGTTGAGGTTACGACGAGTGACCACTGGCGGACCGAGCAGGTCACCGCCCTCAGTTTCGAGATTGACGATCAGACGCCGGAAGACCTTGCCATCGCACTCGACCGCTTGCGCGCGCTCGATGGCGTGCTCGACGTTCTACAGATCCCCGTCACGATGAAGAAGGGCCGGCTCGCGGTTCAGGTTCAGGTATTGGCACGCCCTGAAGCGCAGTCCGCGGTGACAGCGGCGTGCTTCAGTGAAACAACGACGCTTGGGCTAAGAGTCGCGCTCATCGAGCGCGCGGTTTTGCCGCGTCGTGTCATCGAGACCGGCGCACCCAACGATGTACGCGTGAAATTGGCCACGCGGCCGGGCGGCCGACGCACGGCCAAGACTGAGGCTGATGATGTCGCGGCTCGCGCCAATCGGCATGCACGTGATGCCGCCCGAAAGCAGGCCGCGGCAGCGGCCCTGGTGAGTGATCGTGACGACGATTGAGTCCGCGGTGATGTCTCGAAAATTGCACGACTTGCGCGCACTCGTGCGCGGCCTGCCAAGGCCCGCGGTCGCGGTGAGCGGTGGCGTCGACAGCATGACCCTCGCGACATTGGTCCATCAGGCTAGAAGCGGTGATGTGGTCATGGCTCACGCCGTTTCGCCGGCGGTGCCCGGCACGGCGACGGATCGAGTGACGTCCGAAGCCGCGCGCCAAGGCTGGACGCTTCGACTGGTTGATGCTCACGAGTTCGCGGATGAGGCGTACAGGGCCAACCCTTCCAACCGATGCTTCTTCTGCAAGTCGAATCTCTATGCCACGATTGCCGCGCTCGGTGACCACGTGATCCTCTCGGGCACGAATTGCGATGACCTAGAGGATGTACGCCCTGGCCTCGAAGCAGCAAGGAACCAGGGCGTCCGCCACCCCTTCGTCGAGACCGGGTTTCGCAAAGCCGACGTGCGGGCGCTTGCTCGTACGCTGAGCCTCGGCGATATCGCGGAGCTGCCCGCCTCACCCTGCCTGTCCAGCCGGATCGAGACCGGCCGCTGGATCGAGCCCGCCGAACTCAAGGCCGTCGAGCGGATCGAAGAACTGGTGCGCGGTCATACCGCCGCGGACACCGTGCGCTGTCGCGTTCGCGCGGACCGCGTGGTGGTTGAGCTCTCGCCCTTTGGCGACCGCGCAGTGGCTGCACTGGAGGCCCTTCGGCCAGCGATCGTGGCGGCGATGACGGAGGCTGGCCTTCGGCTGCCGCTTGTCTTTGCGCCCTATCGCCGCGGCAGCGCGTTTCTCGACCAGCGGCAGTCGTGAACGATCGGCACATCAGGCTCGATTTCGAGCGGCGCGCACGCATCGGCCTTGACGAGGCCGTGCTGTGTGACAGCAAGAGTGTCGGGCAGATCGATGCGGTGCTCGAGCGGGCCGCGGCGGCAGCAAAGCCCCTGCTGCTGACCCGGCTGTCGACCGAGCAGCTCACCGCGCTGGCCGATCGGCACCGCGCCCAGCTCGATCACGACCCCGTCTCATCGACCGCCTATTTCGCGTGGTCGCCGCCGCGTGCCGAAGCGCCCCAGGTCGCAGTACTGAGCGCCGGCACCTCCGATGCCCGGGTCGCGCGCGAGGCGGTGCGAACGCTGGAGTATTATGGCGTCGGCGCGCTCGAGATCGGCGATGTCGGCGTTGCGGGCCTCTGGCGCCTGATGGAGCGGATCGAAGAGGTTCGGCCATTGCCCGCCGTCATCGTCGCGGCCGGCATGGATGCGGCCTTGCCGAGCGTCGTCGGCGGGCTGGTGCCGGGGCTCGTTGTCGCCGTGCCGACCTCGACCGGATATGGCGTCGCTGCTCGCGGAGAGACCGCGCTCCGCGCCGCGCTGGTGAGCTGTGCCCCCGGTGTCGCTGTGGTTAACATCGACAACGGCTATGGCGCGGCCTGCGTCGTCCTGCGCGCGCTCGGACGACGTGACCGACCAGCAAGCTGAGCCGAGCAGCGGCCCCGGTTTAGCCACGATTTCGGGGTGAAATAGGGCACCGCCGCAGGAACCGAGCCGTTGCCGCGTGTCATCTGTCGCAGGCTCGCCATCGATGAGGAGCGGATCATGAGCGTTCTACGAGCAATCACCCCCCGCGCAGGGATCGCAATCGGCGGCCTTGCGCTCCTGCTTGGCGCCGTGATCATCGCGGGGTCGGCCGCAACTGCCGTTCAAGCCGCCGAGCGTGAGGCCTTTCCGATCGAGACGCCGGTCGAGGAAATGCCGGATCAGATGGAACGCGCCTACATCATCGGCATCCAGGAAGAACTGGCCGTACACGGCTATCGGCCAGGCCGGGCCGATGGACGCCTCGGCAGCAAGACGCGCTCAGCGATCCGCGCCTATCAGCGTGATGCCGGCCTCGTGATCAACGGCGTGGCGAGCAAGGAGCTGCTCGACCACATGAAGTTCGCGCTACCCAAGGTCTATGCGAAGAAAGGCAGTGGCACTTCGGGCCCCTCGCGGGCGCTGGTCACGGATGTGCAGACGCTGCTAGCCGAGCGCGGATATTTCCATGGCGAGGTCGACGGCCGGGTCGGGCCGGTCACGCGCGAGGCGGTGCGCCGCTTCCAGGCCGACGCGCAATTGCCGGTCACCGGCGTCATTGATGAGCGCCTCAAGGGTGAGCTCAACAGCGTCGATCCGAGCGTCCGGGCGATGACCGACGCGAGCTAAGACGTCTCCTTCGGCGGCCAGAAAATGCGCATCGCCGGCGTGTGCGGCAGGCGCTGGCCGCCATCGACCACCAGCGTCTGCCCGGTGATGTAGCCGGCCTCGCGCGAGGCCAGGAACAACACCGCATGGGCGACCTCTTCCGGCTTGCCGACCCGCCCGAACGGGATGCCCTCGCCTACCGCCTTTACATACTCATCCCCCATGCCTTCGAGGCCGTCGGTCAGGATCGAGCCGGGCAGCACCGCGTTGATGGTGATGCCGGATGGCCCGAACTCGATGGCAGCCGAGCGCATGAACCCCACCTGCCCGGCCTTGGTGGCGGCATAGGCGGAGAGAGTCGGGAAGCCTGACATCAGGCCTGCGACCGAGGACGTGAGGACGATGCGGCCATAATGCGCGGCCTTCATCGCGGGCAGGCACGCGCGCACCGCGAAGAACGTACTCTTCAGGTTGACGGCCAGCAAATGATCCCACATCGCCTCGGTCGTGTCCTCGACCAGGGCCGTCGGAAACATGCCGGCGTTGTGGCAAAGAATGTCGATCCGGCCGAAGCGGGCCTGACAGGCCCGGGACATGCTCTCCATATCCGACTGACAGCTGACATCGGCGCTGACCGATATCACGTCGGCGCCGCGTTCCTTCAGCGTCTGTTCAAGGGCCGAGAGATCCTTCTCGCCACGCGCGCCCAGCACGAGCTTGGCGCCATCGGCCGCCATGACTTCGGCAATGGCCCGGCCGATGCCCCGGCTCGCTCCGGTAATGATCGCCACCCGGTCTTTCACGCTGATCGCCATGTTTACTCCTCCGCTTAGGCATCTCGTCGGGCCGTAGACTCGACCCGTTGGGGGCTTTCGGTCTCTTCAGCAAAAGGATGGCCCGTCACCGTTCCTTAAGGCTGTGGTCGGCAAACTGCCGGCCAGGTAGCCAATTCTGGCGCGATTGCGCTCGGGCGTGAACGGCGATGAGCACAATATCCTCGACCTTTCGAGCGAGTCCGGCCCAGGGCGTGGCAGACGCCCTGCGCGGCGTGCGCACGTCGTACCTCGGCGGCAAGCTCGACGAGGCGGCGCAGGATTGTGCCGAGACACTCGACATCAATCCGGAGAATGCCGACGCCTGGTTCATGCTGAGCGTGCTCGAGGCGCGACGCCGGCGCCTGCCCGAAGCGCTCAAGGCGATTGAGAAGGCGATCCTTCTTCGGCCGGCTCATGTTCTCTACCGCGAAGCGGCGGCGCAGCTCTACATCAAGGCGAAACGGCTCGACGTCGCAGCGAACCAGTTGGAGACGGTCGATGCGCTGACACCCAAGCGCTTGTGCGTGAGCCTGAGGCTCGTGCTGCTCGCCATGGCGGCCCACGACCAGCACGGCCGCCGCCATTGGTTGCACCAGAGTTTGAAGAGATTCCCGTCATCCGTTGAACAGGCCGTCCTCTACGCGTTGCGCGTGGCACGCACCGTGCCAACGAGTGTCGCGCGCTCGGTGCGTCGGCGAAACAGCCCCATCACCGCGGCGCAACTGGCGATCGCCTGGCAGCACGTGCGCAGCGGGCGAACGTCAACGGCGGAGCGGTTGGCCCTGAAGGCCGCTGGTCGCGACTATGGCGACCCTGAGGCGGCGCTGTTCCTGGCACGGTTGCACGCCCAGGAAGGCAGCCTCGCCCGCGCGCGCGACATTGCCGCCACGTCACTCGAGCTGTTGCCCGATCATCCGGGTCTGCTGTCCGAGTACGCGATCGCCTTGTCGCGGGTCGGACGCGAGGCCGAGGCATGGGCCACCTTGGCGCGCGTCAAGGCCTGGCACCGCGGTGCCCCAGACAACGCACGAGGCCACGCATTCGTCCAGGTGAAACGCGGCGATATCGATGCGGCGTGGCCCCATCTCGAGCGCTCCCTCAGTCTTCGCCCTGCCGACGCCGAGATTCACGAGCTGGCGGGGCGCGCCTTTGCCTGCCTCGGTTGGATCGGCGAGGCACGCGACTTCTTTCGGCGCGCAGCCAGTTTGTCGCCGAGCGCGATCCAGGCCTGGACCGAGCTGGCCGATGCCGGCCTTCTGAGCCCCGATGAGCCGGCGTACAAGCGGCTCGCCTCGCACCTGAACGATCCTCGCGTCTCTCAGTCTACGCGCGCGCGGCTGCACTTCGTCGCCGGGCGGGCGTGTGAGGGGGCACGAAGGTTCGAGGATGCGTTCACCCATTTCGAGCAGGCGAACTTCCTCACCGACGTTGCCTATCGACACCGTGGTTGGGTCGAGTACATCGATCGCCTGTGCAAGTCGTTCGATGTGGCCTACTTCGCACGTGTTGTGTCGTATGGCGATTCGGCGCAGCGCCCGATCTTCATTGTCGGCATGCCCCATGCGGGAACGCAGCTGGTTGAGTCAGCGCTCGGCAGACACCCTGCAATCGCGATCGGCGGCGAGCGCCCGACCCTGTCGTTGATCGCGGACGAGCTGGTGCGGCGCCTGACGCCGGCGACGCCGTGGCCCGGCCCTGCATCGGTGCTCGATGCCACAAGCTGCAAGGCGGCTGCGGCGCGTTATGGCGCCGACGCACGGTCGGTCTCGGCCGACGCGGCGCACGTCACGGACAGCGCACCGCATAACTTCCTGCACCTCGGCCTGGTCGCGACGCTCTTTCCGAGCGCCACAATCATTCACTGCACGCGTGATCCCGTCGACAATTGCTTGTCGCTATACACGCGCCTCATGAACCGCGAGCACGCCTACAGCTTCGACCTGAACCATCTCGGCGCCTATTTCCGACACTATGAACGCCTGATGGGCCACTGGCGCGATGTGCTGCCAATTGCGATCCATGACATCGGCTATGAAGCCCTATTGGCTGATCTGCGCGCCGCGCTTGAGCCGGTGTTGAGCCAGCTCGGGCTCGCCTGGGATGAGGCCTGCCTCAGCCCTCTCGCCGCCGCGCGGGAGAGCGCTCGGCATGATGCCGCCCATAGAAAGGCCTATCAGCGTCATCTCGGCCCGCTGATCGCCGCGCTCGGATCACCCACCCACAGCTGAAACCAGCCACGCTCTTGCCTCGATCGTGGCTGAGCCTGCCACCCGGCGCACTACTATACGCCGAGCGGTTGACGGCTTACGCTGTTCGCCAGTGACCATGGTCGTGGGGGAACGACATGCTGACCTGGCTCGGAACCAAGCTGCTCAAATGGTTCCTCAAGCGGAAGCTCGAGGAAGCC
>VGET01000075.1 GCA_016869195.1 Alphaproteobacteria bacterium
GTCGCTTGTGTTTTTGGGGGCGGGTCACCAATTAGCCTTTGACGGGGCTTGGGCCCGGCGATTGTTGCCGAGGGCGATGTGAAGGCGATCAATTCCCTGGTCATTTCCGGCCGGGAGGTGCTGCCGTTGGTAGAGGGCGGCAAGGGCATCGCCGTGAGCAACGGGCTCTCGTCTGGTGCCTGGGCCGCGGCCGGCGGCGTCGGCACCTTCTCCGGCGTCAATGCGGATTCCTATGCGGCCGATGGCCAGCGCATTCCCCAGATCTATCACGGGCGCACGCGCAAGGAGCGCCACGAGGAGCTCGTCGCCTACGCGATCGAGGGCGGCGTCACCCAGGCCCGTATCGCGCACGAGGTATCGGGCGGCCGCGGCCGGCTGCATATGAATGTGCTGTGGGAGATGGCGGCGTGCGAGCGCGTGCTGATCGGCATTCTCGAGCGCACCAAGGGCCTGATCAACGGGGTCACCTGCGGCGCCGGCATGCCCTATCGGCTTGGCGAGATCGCGGCCAAGCATGGTGTCTACTATTACCCCATCGTGTCCTCGGCGCGCGCCTTCCGGGCGCTGTGGAAGCGCGCCTATTTCCGCGTCTCCGATTTCCTCGGTGGTGTGGTCTATGAAGACCCGTGGCGCGCCGGCGGCCATAACGGCCTCTCCAACAGCGAAGATCCCGAGCAGCCTGAGACGCCCTACCCGCGCGTGCTCGAGCTGCGCAACCAGATGCGCGAATACGGCCTCGGCCATGTGCCGATCTTCATGGCCGGCGGCGTGTGGTATCTCAAGGATTGGGACGAGTGGATCGACAGTCCCGAGCTCGGGCCGATCGCGTTTCAGTTCGGCACGCGCCCACTGGTCACCAAGGAAAGCCCGATTTCCGAGGCTTGGAAGCGCATACTGCTCACGCTGAAGGAGGGCGACGTCAGGCTCAACCGCTTCAGCCCGACCGGCTTTTATTCCTCGGCGGTGCGCAATCGCTTCATCAACGAGCTCGAACAGCGCGAACACCGCCAGGTCGCCTTCACCGAGGAACCGATTGGCGATCATTCGGTGCCGTTCAGCGCGGGACTGCGCGGTCGCGTCTATTACTTGAGCGCGGGTGATGCCAAGCGCGCGGAGGAGTGGGTTGCGCAGGGCTTCGATACGCCGATGAAGACGCCGGATACCACGCTGGTGTTCGTGTCGGCGGAAAAGGCGCGCGAGATTCGCGACGATCAGGCCGCCTGCATGGGCTGCCTCAGCGCCTGCCGCTTCAGCAATTGGGCGACCAACCCGCGCGGTGCAACCGGCAAGAAGGCCGATCCGCGCTCCTACTGCATCCAGAAGACGCTGCAGCAGATCATCCATACCGACGACGTCGACGATCAGCTCATGTTTTCGGGCCACGGCGCCTATCGCTTCGCGTCCGACCCGTTCTACAGCAACGGCTTCATCCCGAGCGTGCGTCAACTGATCGATCGCCTGCTGACGGGGGATTGAGGCCGCATCGCTGACGCAGCCTTAACCAATGTTGGCGCCACTCATTTGAACGCCATCGTCGCCCCTTGAGAGTGACACCGGTTTGCGCTAGATCACCCAGGGTCTGGACCTGGGGGGCGGCCCGCCTAATTTTATGACCATGTCGACTACACCACCGATTGATGAGGTGGCACGGGACGCTGCGGCCCGCTTGCGGGCGGCGGGGCTCCGGCCAACGCGGCAACGTGTCGCGCTGGTGCGGGCGCTGTTCGGTCAAGGCGACCGCCATGTCACCGCCGAGCAGCTGTATGCAGAGACCCAGGCCCTCGATGTAGGGGTGTCGCTCGCCACCGTCTACAACACGTTGCATCAGTTCACCCGTGCCGGCTTGTTACGCGAGCTCGCCATCGGCTCCGGCCGCTCCTATTTCGACACCAACACGGGCCACCACCATCACTTCTTCTACGAGGGCACCGGTCAGCTGGTCGACGTGCCGGGTGAGCTGGTTCAGGTGGCGTCCGTGCCGCTGCCACCCAAGGGCACGGAAGTGTCGGGCGTCGACGTCATCATCCGCATCAAGGATGGCGGCTGCTAGGCAGCACGCGGCGCGACCTTAGGCCGTCGAATTTTCTTCTTTAGAATCATTCTAATCTATTGACTCTGGCTTCCCGCGTTTGCATATAGGGGCCATCGGCGCGTCTGCCGTTTCGGCGGCGGGTGCCGTGGTCCATTCACCACGAACGGGGAGATGCACAATGCCCTCACTCAAGGGAACCAAGACCGAGAAGAATCTCAAGGACGCGTTTGCCGGCGAATCGCAGGCGAACCGCCGCTACCTCTATTTCGCCCGCAAGGCCGACGTCGAAGGCTTCAACGACGTCGCCGCCATCTTCCGCTCGACCGCCGAGGGCGAGACCGGCCACGCCCACGGCCATCTCGACTTCCTGCAGGAGACCGGCGACCCCGCGACCGGCAAGCCGATCGGCAACACACGCCAGAATCTCCAGGCCTCAATCGCCGGCGAGACGCACGAGTACACCGACATGTACCCGGGCATGGCGCGTGCCGCGCGTCAGGAAGGCTTCGACGAGATTGCCGACTGGTTCGAGACCCTCGCCAAGGCCGAGAAGTCTCATGCCGGCCGGTTCCAGAAGTCGCTCGACACGCTCGAATCCTAAGGCACCTGGTGCGGCGGGGCGAACGTTGGTTCGCCCCCCGCTCGATCTTCAACGCATT
Organism: Alphaproteobacteria bacterium; assembly: GCA_016869195.1. Taxonomy (GTDB): domain Bacteria; phylum Pseudomonadota; class Alphaproteobacteria; order UBA828; family UBA828; genus SHWC01. The sequence continues at coordinate 2,692 of VGET01000075.1, forward strand.
GCCTGCAACGGTGGCACGACCGCCCAGCCGTAAGGATTCCGCATGGCCAACAAGACAAGCGACCGTCACGTCATTGATTGGCGGAGCCCCGACTACCACGACGGGGCGAAGCTCGATGCCGAGATGCGTCGGGTCTTCGAGGTCTGCCATGGCTGCCGGGCCTGCAACCGCCTGTGTGATTCGTTTCCGCGCCTGTTCGACCTGATCGATACGAGCCCGAGCGAATCGCTCGAGGACGTGAAGTCCGACGATTTCAAGAAGGTCGCGGATGCCTGCACGCTGTGCGACATGTGCTACATGTCGACCTGCCCCTATACGCCGCCCCATGAATGGGCGATCGACTTTCCGCATCTGATGCTTCGTTACCGCGCGGTCGAGCACAAGGCCGGCAATGGCCCCACGCGCGCGAGCCCGCGCCTCACCGAGACCGACAAGAACGGCAGGATCGCGCAAACGCTCGCCCCGGTGATGAACTGGGCGTCGGATCGCAATAACGGCCTTACACGTCCCGTGTTGAAAGCGATCGGCGGCGTGCATCGCGATGCGCCGCTGCCGCGCTATCGCCCGCCAACGCTCGAAAAACGCGCGCGCAAACTTAAGCTGGAGATCGATCCTTCGGCACCAGCGCGCAAGCGCAAGGTCGCGCTCTTCGCCACCTGCTTCTCGAACTACAACCAGCCGGAGATCGGTGAGGCGGCGCTCGCGGTGCTTGCCAAAAACGGCATTGAGACCGAGGTGGTCTACCCGCAGTGCTGCGGCATGCCGCATCTCGAGCAGGGCGATCTGGCACGTGTGGCCGAAAGCGCGCGCGCGGTGTCGAGTGCCTTCGCTCCCTATATCGAAAAGGGTTACGACGTGGTGACGCTCGTGCCCTCGTGTGCGCTGATGCTGAAAAGCGAGTGGCCGCTGTTGCTGCCCGATGACCCCAAGGTCAAGGCGCTGGCTGCGCGCACCTTCGACATTCCGGAATACATCATCGACATTGCGCGCAAGGAGAAGCTGGCGGACGGCCTGAAGCCGATCGAGGGTGGCGTCACCTTGCATCTCGCCTGTCACGCCCGCGCGCAGAACATCGGGCGCAAATCCGCCGACATGCTGGCGCTCATCCCCGGCCTCAAGCTCGATGTCATCGAGCGCTGCTCCGGTCATGGCGGCTCGCTCGGTGTGACCGTGGAGTTCCATGAGACCGCCTTGAAGGTGGGGCGTCCGCTCGCGCGCACGGCCCTCGAAAAGGCCAATCGCTACGTCGCGTCCGAGTGCCCGCTCGCCGCGCTTCACATCGTGAACGGCATGGAAAAGCTCGCGTCCGAATCGAGCGCGTCCAAAGGTCTGCCGGCCGACAAGCGCGCGTTTCACCCGATCGAGCTGTTCGCCAAGGCCTATGGCCTCGGAGCCTCCACGTCGTGAGCCGAGCGCAAAAGCGCCGCCTCGAACGCTCTGACATCATGGCGATGGCGGAGTACGGCAAGGTGCGCAAGGAGCGGCGCGCGGCGATCGCACTGCGCAAGCGCCAGCGCCGGCTCGAGGTTGGCCCGTTCGCGATCTTCCTGTTCGAGTGCTACGACACGATGTGGATGCAGGTCCACGAGATGCTCTTTATCGAGCGTGGTGGTGACGAGCAGGTTCCGGGCGAGCTCGACGCCTACAATCCATTGATCCCGCAAGGGCGCGAATTGATCGCGACCCTGATGTTCGAGATCGAGGATCCGGTGTCGCGGGCCAATGCGCTGGTGCGGCTCGGCCATGCCGAGGACACGATCACGCTCGATGTCGGTGGTGTTTTGGTCAAAGGCGAACCCGCCGATCACGACACCGAGCGCACCACCGAGGACGGCAAGACGTCATCGGTGCACTTCATCGTGTTCCGGCTGAGCGAGGAGGCGATCCACCGCTTCAAGGCGCCGAACACCCGCGTCGTGCTCGGCTTCACGCATCCGAATTACGGTCACATGGCGGTGATGCCTGAGGCCGTGCGCGCGGAGCTGGCGGGCGACCTCGACGAGGTCTAAAGATCAAGGCACCACTTCGCCCGGATAGATGCCCCAAAGTTCGGCGCGCTTGAGCCAGCCGACATAGGCCTCGCTCTTCACCTCGCACCAATCGCCCTGGCAGAGCGCGAGATCGACCTGAACACCAGGCTCGGCCAACGCGACGCCCTCGGCCGCATCGTCGGGCTCGGCCCGGAGCGTGCGCATGCCGCCATGCACGAGCGCGGTGCGGCGTCCGGAGAGCAGCGATTGGTGGACCCACCCGGTCGTGCCGTCCACGTCGCGGATCTGACGCCACAAATCGAACTCGGCGATCACCTCGACCGGATAGCCGACGCGGCGATAGACCCATTCGATGGGGAAGCGCTGGCCCGGCCCGACGCGCAGATTGACTTCGCTTGCCTTGAACGAGACGAAGCGAGGCACGGGCGGGGCACCGCCGGGCTCCGCCGCGGCCAAGGCGAGCGGTGCCGACGGGCCTGCGGCGAGCAAAGCGACAAGGAAACAACAGACAAAGAACAAAGGGCGCATCAAGTCGCGGTCATGGCGTTGCAACCGGCGCATTGATGCCGTATCGGCCCGCCCGGGGTCAAGCGGCACGCGATCTTGCATGCCCCCTTGGCCGTTCGGCCGCTCTGGGTCAGAGTCCGGCCGAACGAACGATTCCGAAGAGGGTCCCATGTCAGCGTCGAGACACGCCAAGCCGCGGGTCATCGTGACGCGCCGCCTGCCGGGCGAGATCGAGGCGCGGATGATGGAGCTGTTTGATACGCGCCTGAACGAGAACGACCATCCGTTCTCGAAGGCCGAGTTGATCGCGGCCGTTCAGGAGGCCGACATTCTGGTGCCGACCGTGACGGATCGCCTGGGGTCCGATGTGATCGCCCAGGCGGGCGAGCGGCTCAAGCTGATCGCGAGCTTCGGCACGGGTATCGATCATGTCGATCTCGATGCGACGCGCGCCCGCAACATCATCGTCACCAACACGCCGGGCGTGCTGACCGAAGACACCGCCGACATGACGATGGCGCTCATCCTCGCGGTGCCGCGTCGCCTTGCCGAAGGCGAGCGGCTCGCCCGCTCCGGCCAGTGGAAGGGCTGGTCACCGACCTTCATGCTCGGCCACCGCATCTATGGCAAGCGGCTCGGCATCATCGGCATGGGGCGCATCGGCCAAGCGGTGGCGCGGCGCGCGCGCGGCTTCGGCCTCGCGGTGCACTACCACAATCGCGAGCGCGTACACCCGGATATCGAGGGCGAGCTCGAGGCGACCTATTGGCCGAGCCTCGATCAGATGTTGGCGCGCATGGATTTGATCACCATCCACTGCCCGAGCACGCCTGCGACCTATCATCTGCTTTCGGCGCGGCGCTTGAAGCTCATTCCGAAGCATGCCTACATCTTCAACGTGGCGCGCGGCGGCGTGATCGATGAAGCCGAGCTTGTACGTATGCTGGTGGCGGGCGATCTGGCCGGCGCTGGCCTCGATGTCTATGAGCACGAGCCGGCGATCAATCAGAAACTCCTGAAGCTCGACAATGTCGTGCTGCTGCCGCACATGGGCTCGGCCACGCTTGAGGGCCGGCTCGACATGGGCGAGAAGGTGTTGATCAATATTCAGACCTTCGTCGATGGCCATGCCCCGCCGGACCGGGTGATTCAGGATTGATCACATGCGCCCGGAGCGCGCTCCCGGTTAAGGTTCGCGAAAGGGATCGGGCGCTTGAATGCGCCCAACCACCCTGATTCGCACGAGAGGCCCCATGTCGCCGTCTGCGCGCGCCAAGCCGACTCCTGCCCAGCGTTTTGCCGACGACCTCGATCGCGTCATCCGCCTGCGTGCTGCGGGGCAGGGGCGCGAGGCGCTCGCGATCTGCGAGCGACTGGCGGCGAGCGCGCCCGATCATGCCGATGTGCATCATCTCCTTGGCATTCTGATCTTCGAGGCCGGCGATCATCGCGGTGCGTTGCGGGCGATCGACCGTGCCCTCACCCTCGCGCCCGATCGCGCGGATTTTTTCAACAGCAAGGGCATCATCAGCCGCGCGCTCGGCGACCGGCCGCGCGCGATCGAGGCCTTTGCCAGGGCGCTCAAACTCGCCCCCGGCCTCGCCGAGGGCCACAACAACCTGGGCGCGCTGCTACTTGATTCCGCGGCGCGAACCGCCGCGATCGCCGAGTTTCGCGAGGCGCTGCGCCTGCAGCCGGACTATGCCGACGCCGCCCTCAATCTCGCGCTGGCACTTGCCCCGATCCCCGAAGGCAGGGTCGAGGCGCTGAGACGTTTCCAGGGTCTGCTCGACAATGCGCGCCTCGCGCGTGCGGCCTTCGATGGCCTGATCAATCTCGGCACGACCCTGCGCGCGGAGGAGCTTCCGCCCTGGTTCGTCGATCTGGTGGCGGAGCGCCTCGCGCGCGGTGATGCGATCACCCGCGCACTCGAAGCCTGCGCCTGGCGGATCGTGGTCGCGCGCCGTCAGGGGCGGAGCGAGCTGGCCATCGATCCTCTGGAGCGCACGGTGCTGGCGCGCTGCCTCGCATCGTCGCCCGAGGCGGAGCAATTCGTGATCGCTCAGCGCGATCGGGCCCTCGCTCTCGCGACGGAGGGCCGAGCGGTCACGGCTGACGAGCTCGAGACGGTCGCGGCGACGGCACTCCAGGCCGGCCTTTCGAGCTATGCACAGGTCGCGCTGGATGGCGAAGCGGTGCAGGTGGCACGCCTGCGCGCGCAGATCGAGACGCGAATCGCCGCAAACGAGGCTCCGCCCGCCGATCTCCTCGCGCTTTATGCCGTGTTTGCACCGCTGGTGGACATCGCAGGCGCCGATCGCATCGCCCAGATGCCGGCCGAGCACTGGCCGGCGGCGGTCCGGCCGCTGCTGCGCCGGGCGTTGGTCGAGCCGCTGATCGAGCGCGCGATCGTGCCCAAGATTCACTCGCTCGGGCCGAGCGAGGACGCGACCTCAAAGGCCGTAGGCGCGCAATATGAGGCACATCCCTATCCGCGCTGGATCGCGACCGAGATCGGCCCGAGGCGTCCGCTCGGCGCGTTGCTGCGCGACCACCTGCCGGCGGTTGACGTGCCGCGCGCTTTTCACGGGCCGGTCGAGATTCTGGTCGCGGGTTGCGGCACCGGCTGGTCGGTGGTCCATGCCGCGCTGAGCTATCAGGGCGCGCAGGTGCTGGGCGTCGATCTGAGCCGGACCAGCCTTGCTTATGGCTGGCGCGAGATCGCGGCGCGCAAGCTCGACAATGCCGCCATGGTTCAAGGCGACATTCTCGGTCTCGCGCGGCTTGGCCGGCGCTTCGACTACGTTGTCTCGGGTGGCGTGCTGCACCATATGGCGGACCCGCTCGCGGGTTGGCGCGCGCTGGTCGATTGTCTCGCGCCGGACGGCCTGATGCAGATCGGCCTCTACTCCGAGCTCGGCCGTCGCACTATCGTCGTCGCTTGCGACGCAATCGCCGCTTCGGGTGAGTCGGTCGGGCTCGCCGCAGGGGACGACGCCATTCGAGCCTTCCGCCGGCGCGTGCTTGAGGAAGGGCCGGACGGTCCGCTCGCCCCGCTCACGCGCTTCGCCGACTTCTACGATCTTAACGGTTGCCGCGATCTCCTGTTCAACGAGGTCGAGCACCGCTTCGACCTCGAGCGCCTCGAGGCCGCGCTCGAGGCGCTCGGGCTAGAGTTCCTGGGGTTCAATCTGGCCTCGCCCGAGATTGCCCGGGCCTATGTTCAGCGCTTTCCGGACGATCCCCTGATGCGCTCGCTGCCCAATTGGCAGGCTTTCGAGGCGGACAATCCGGACACCTTCGCGGCGATGTATCAATTCTGGTGCCGGCGGCGGCCCGTCGATAACCAAACCGAAAGGGCCTGAGGCGCAGAATGGCCGCCTTCGTCGGCCCAAGGCCGGCGAACGCCTTGTTTCTGGCATCGAGGCAGGCCGCATGATCGTGCAGCTCGACCTGAAGGGCGTCATCGCGCTGATCGGCGCCATGACACTGGCGCTCGGCGTGTTCCTCCCGAGCATCACCACGCCTTTGTTCGGCAACCACAATTATCTGGATGTCGCGACCATCGGCGGGGCCAGCGTGCTGGTCCTCGCGGCGCTCAGCCTGGGCATGATCTTCGCCGGCCGCGTGCGCTTTGCCGGCATGCCGGGCGCGCTCGCGCTCGTTTTCATCGGCCACGACGATCTGTCTCTCCAGTCCAACATCGCCGATTCCCAGGCCGAGCTGGTTATTCGCCGAGAAGCCGCCGCGCTCGGCGAGCTCGCGAGCGTGTTTCAGGTCGTGCCGTCCTATGGCTAGGTCGTGCTCGGCCTCGGCGCGATCACCCTGATCGCCGCCTCCTGGCTGCGCTTGAGGCAGCCGCTCAGCGCGTAACGCGGCTCAGCTCAGGCCGTCTCGCAGACGATCCTTGATTCAGCATCACGCGCGGCGGTCGACAAGTCCTTGATCGTCGGGCTGGTGCCGCAGAGCGGGCAGGCCGGATCGGGTTTCACGCGCACCTTGCGAAACGTCGCCGACAGCGCCTCATAGATAAGGAGCTGGCCGGAGAGGCTTTCGCCGATGCCCATCAGCTCCTTCAGCACCTCGGTCGCCTGCAGCGAGCCGACCGAGCCGGCGATCGCGCCGAGCACGCCGCCTTCGGCGCAGGAGGGAATGAGCCCGGGCGGCGGCGGCTCACGGAAGATGCAGCGATAGCAAGGGTTGTCGCCGCCGAGATGGGCCTTGTAGGTGGCGAGCTGGCCGTCGAAGCGCAGGATCGAGCCTGAGACCAGCGGCCGCTTCGCGAAGTAGCAGGCATCGTTCAGCAGGAAACGCGTCTCGAAATTATCGGTGCCGTCGGCCACCAGGTCGTAGCGCGCGATCAGGTCGAGCGCGTTGCTGGCGTTGAGCCGCGTGGTGTGTAGCTCGACCTTGATGCCACGATTGAGCGTGGCGATCGCCGCCTGCGCGCTCTCGGTCTTCGGTGCTCCGATGCGGGCCTCGGTGTGGATCACCTGACGCTGCAGATTCGAGAGCGAGACCGCGTCGTCATCGACGATGCCGAGCGTGCCGACCCCCGCCGCCGCAAGATAGAGCAACAGCGGCGCGCCGAGCCCGCCGGCGCCGACCACGAGCACACGCGACTGCAGGAGTTTCGCCTGGCCGGCGCCGCCGACCTCGCCGAGAATCAGATGGCGGGCATAGCGTTCGAGATCGGTCGGCACGAATGCCATGGTCAGAGGCCCGCGAACAAATCGGTCGACAAATAGCGCTCGGCGAAGGAGGGGATGATCAGCACGATGCGCTTGCCCGCCATCTCGGGCCGTGCACCAAGCTCGAGCGCGGCAGCGATCGCCGCGCCCGATGAGATGCCGACCGGCCAGCCTTCGAGCTTCGCCGCGAGCCGTGCGGTCTCGAACGCGGTCTGGTTGCCGATGCAGATGATCTCGTCGATCAGATCGGTCTTGAGGATCTTCGGCACGAAGCCGGCGCCGATGCCCTGAATCTTGTGCGGCCCCGGCTGGCCACCCGAGAGCACCGGCGAATCCTCTGGCTCGACCGCCACCACCTTCAGCGAAGGCAGGCGCGCTTTCAGCACCTCGCCGACGCCCGTGATGGTACCGCCGGTGCCGACCGCGCTCAGGAACACATCGAGCTTGCCGTCCGTGTCAGCCCAAATCTCCTCAGCCGTCGTGCGCCGATGGATCTCGGGGTTCGACTCGTTTTCGAACTGCATCGGCATGAAGCTGTCAGGGTGCTGCTTCAGCAGCTCCTCGGCGCGGCGGATCGCGCCCTTCATGCCTTCGGGCGGCGGCGTCAACTCGAGCTCCGCGCCGAGCAGCTTGAGCACCTTCCGCCGTTCGACCGACATGCTCTCCGGCATGGTCAGAATCAGGCGATAGCCCTTGGACGCCGCGACGAAGGCGAGGCCGATGCCGGTGTTACCCGAAGTCGGCTCGATCAGCACGGTGCGGCCCGCCGTGATGCGCCCGCTCCGTTCGGCCGCCTCGATCATCGCGACGCCGATCCGGTCCTTGACCGAGGCGAGCGGGTTGAAGAACTCGAGCTTGCCAAGAATTTCGGCCTTGACGCCCCGCTCGGCCGGCAGCCGGTTCATGCGCACCAGCGGCGTTGCGCCAATGGTCTCGGCGATCGAGCCATAGATGCGCCCGCGCACGAACGGCGGTGCAAGGGGCTCTAGTTTCGTGCGGGGGGTCGCCATGCGGGGCCTCTCCTTCTCTGACGTCCCCCTACATGTGGCACGCTCAGATCGTGAAATCGAGTCGCTCCGACGCCGCACTCGCAACGCCCGCCTCCTGGGCGCGCTTGCACAGATCCTCAATCGTCACATTGTCGAGCCGCATGAGCACCTCTTGCTGCAGGTCGCCCCAAAACGGCTTGAGCACGGTCTTGTCGAGCTCGGAGAGATGCTCGGGGTCCGGTGCCTTGGCGTTGATCTCAAGCTCGCGCACGGTGCGAGCGATCTCGCCGATGGTGATGCGCCGCCGTTCGCGTGCCAGGAGGTAGCCGCCGCGCGGGCCGCGCACGCCGCGCAGGATGCCGGCATGCACGAGCCGCTGCATCACGAGCTCCAGATAACGATGCGGAATGCCTTGGCGTTCTGCGATCTCACGGCTGCGCACGGGTCTGAGGCCGCCATAGTGCGCGATGTCGACCACCGCACCGATCGCAAAGCGCAGCTTGCGCGAGACACGAAGCATGATCAGTCCGTCCGGTTGGAGAGGCTGCCGATACCGCTGGAGCCGAAGCCGGCAGCGCCCCGGCCGCTTTCGGGCAAGGTCGGGCGCTCGATCAGATGAGCGTGGGCAACCGGCGCGATCACGAGCTGCGCAATCCGCATGCCGCGCGTCACGGTCACGGGCTCATTGCCGAGATTGACCAGGATGACGCCTACCTCGCCCCGATAATCGGCATCGATCGTGCCTGGGCTGTTGAGCACGGTGAGGCCGGACTTGAGCGCCAGGCCGGAGCGCGGCCTGATTTGGGCCTCGAAGCCGTGCGGCAGGGCGAGCGCGAAGCCGGTCGGCACGAGGGCACGCGCGCCGGGCAGCAGGGTGAGCGGCGCCTCGATCGCGGCCGGCAGGTCCAACCCCGCCGCGCCCGCGCTCGCATAGGCCGGCAGCGGCAGGTCGGCGGCATTCGGCAGGCGCCTAATCGGCACCTCCAACCCGCCCTGCGTCATGAGCTTGTGGCCGCGGTCTGCCGACCCAGCGCATCGCCGATTCGCTCGGCGATTCGTTCAGCGATCGCGGCCTTGCTGTCGCGTGGCCAGGATTCGATCTCGGGCCTGGAGCGCCCTTGGCCAGCGCGCACCAGATGAACCTCGTTCTGCTCGCCGCCGAAGGTGCCGGTCGAGGGCGAAACGTCGTTCGCGATGATCCAGTCGCAGCCCTTGCTCTCCAATTTCGCGCTGGCATGCGCGATCAGGTTCTCGGTCTCGGCAGCGAAGCCGATCACGAGCCGGGGCCGATCCTTCTTTCGTTGGGCAAGCGTCGCCAGGATATCCGGGTTGCGCACCAGCGCGAGCACGGGGTCGGCCTGGCCTTTCGCCTTCTTGAGCTTCTGATTGGCCGGCGCCGAGACCCGCCAGTCCGAAACGGCCGCGGCGCACACCGCAACGTCGGCCGGCAGCGCCGCCTCGCACGCGGCCAGCATCTCCTGCGCGGTCTGGACGCGGATGGTGGTGACGCCCTGCGGGTCGGGCTCGTGTGTCGGGCCCGAGACCAGCGTCACGCTCGCGCCGCGCCGTGCGCACGCCGCCGCGATCGCGTGCCCCTGCTTGCCCGACGAGCGATTGCCGATGAAGCGCACCGGATCGATCGGCTCAAAGGTCGGGCCGCTGGTGACCAAGGCGCGCATGCCGGTAAGCGAGCCCGCCACCGTGAGCCGCGCCTCGATCGCGGCCAGAATGTCAGCGGGCTCGGCCATGCGCCCGGGCCCGAACTCGCCGCATGCCATCGGCCCGACCTCGGGCCCAATTCGCGTCACGCCATCGGCCTCGAGCCGGGCGAGATTGCGCCGCGTCGCTGCGTGTTCCCACATGCGCACGTTCATGGCCGGCGCGATCAGCACCGGCTTGTCGGTCGCCAGCAGCAGCGTGGTCGCAAGATCGTCCGCGATGCCGCTCGCCATGCGCGCCAGCAGGTCGGCGGTCGCCGGCGCGACCACGACGAGATCCGCCTCGCGCGAGAGGCGGATGTGGCCCATCTCGGCTTCATCGGTCAGCGAGAACAGCTCGCCATAGACTTTGTCCTCGCTCAGCGCGCCCAGCGAGAGCGCGGTCACGAACTCCCCGCCGCCTTTGGTGAGGACACAGCGCACCGCCGCGCCCCGCTCGCGCAGGCGACGGATCAGCTCGAGCGCCTTGTAGGCGGCAATGCCCCCGCCCACGATGAGCAAGATGCGTTTGCCCTGCAGCACGACGTGGCCCATGCCCAATTATTCGAAAAATTCGTGTATTAAATTATGTTCTCCAAAACGCGGTGACAAGTGGCGTTCTGGCCGACCCCTGACAAATTCCCGCCCGCGCGCCACAACCATCGGCAACGGGCAAACCATAGGCCCAAGCT
>VGET01000076.1 GCA_016869195.1 Alphaproteobacteria bacterium
GGCCGCCATCAACCGCTTCCTCGCCGAGACCAACCACAACCCTAGGCCCTTCACCTGGACCGCAGACCCGAACAAAATCATCGCCGCCGTCAGACGAGGGCATCAAGTGTTAGATTCGATCCACTAGGCGAGCGCCGTCGAGCGGCGTCGGCTGACGCCATGACGGCGAAAGCACAGCCCCTCAGGCCCGACCCCTTCGAGCTCTTCGAAAGCTTCCCGAGCGCCACCTTGTCGCCGTGGTATGGGGTGCGCTGGCTCGCCCCCAGCGCGGCCGAAGCGGAGCGACGCCTCAACCTTGGCGTCGCGAACTACGCCCCTCATCTGTTCCTCACGCCGATTGAGCGCGCCGATCTCTATGGCGCGCTGCAGCGTACCGAAACGATCGATCTGGGTGAGCTGGTCGCCGCCGGCAGGCAGGATGAGGCCGTGTTGATTCGAACCCTGCTCTGGCTCGCGAAATTTGGCGTGATCGCGATCGAGGGCAGCGAGACGACGCCGACTTAGCGCTCTACGATGCGGGCGCCGGGCATGGTGATCGTCACGACCGTGCCGACATTGACCTCGCTCTCGATGATCAGCGCTCCGCCATGCATCTCGGCGAGCGATTTGGCCAAGGTCAGACCAAGGCCCGTACCCTCGAAGCGCCGAGACAGCTGGCTCTCGATCTGACCGAAGGCCGAGAGAGCGCGCGGAATATCCTCGGGCGCGATGCCGATGCCGGTGTCGCGCACCGCGATTCGGCAGCCCTCGGCCGTATTCCCGGCCACGGAAAGCGTGACCGTGCCGCCCGGCGGCGTGAATTTCACGGCATTGCTGAGCAGATTGACCACGATCTGCTTCAGCCGCGTTTCGTCCGCCTTCAGGCGCGGCAGGTCCTTCTGCAGATCGAGCACGACCGATATCTGATTCTGCTCGGCCCGCGGCGCGACGATGCGCATGCACGCCTCGAACGTCGTGCGCAGATTGACCACACGCTCGGCGAGCTTGAGCTTGCCGGCCTCGATCTTGGCGAATTCGAGAATGTCGGAGATCAGGCTTAGCAGATGCGTGCCGCTGGCATGGATATCGGTCGCGTAGTCGCGATAGGAGGCGTGGCCAACCGGGCCATACATCTCGTTCTTGATGATCTCGGAAAAACCGATGATCGCGTTCAGGGGCGTGCGCAACTCGTGGCTCATGGCGGCGAGAAATTCCGCCTTGGCGTGATTTCCCGCCTCGGCCGCATCGAGGGCGACGCGGGCTTCTTCCTCCGCCGCCTTGATCGCAAGCTCGCGCCGGCGAATCTCGGTGATGTCGTTCCACACCTCGACGGTGCCGCCATCATCAGTGCGCTCCACCGTCAGCATCACCCAGCGGCCATTGCCGAGCTTGAATTCGAAGCCTTCGCATGTATCGCGATGCTGTTCGGTGAGGCTTGCAATCAGGGCATCGACGGCCTCCGGCGGCCCCGCGAACTGACCAGCCGCGGCCGCCCGCTGCAAGATCTGCTGGTGCGTCAGGCCGTGGGCGATCGGCTCGTCATTGAGCCCGGACAGGAGCTCATCATAGGCGGAGTTGCACAGCAGCAGCCGGCCCTCGGTATCGAAGAGCGCGAAGCCTTGAGGAATGGTCTCGATCGCGTGCACGAGGCGCGTTTGCGCGGCAAACACGCGAGCCTCGGCGGCGGCCTGCGCGGTGATGTCATTCGCGGTGCCGCGAAAACCGGTGAAGTCACCGGACTCGGCATCGAAGACCGGTACGCCGCTCAAGCGGAACAGTCGGCGCTGGCCGTCAGCCGCCGTCATCTCGTAGGTGACCCCGGCAAAGGGCGCCATCGCCGCGCGATTGGGATGCCCCGCATAATTGGCTTCGGGAAAGCCCTCGAGCCGGCCACACGCGGTAAAGGACTGCCCCACCATGAAGCGTGCCGGGATGCCGATGATCTCCGTCACACGCGCGGAGACATAGGAGAAGCAAAATTCGCGGTCGAGCTCCCACACCCAGTCGCTGGTAAGCCGCGCCATGTCGTCGAAGCGCGCCTCGGCCTCGCGCATGCGCTTCGAGAGCGCAGCGCTCTCCGTGTGTTCATGCACCAGGCTGAGCACCAGCGGCTCGGGGCCCGACGATGCCGCCGCCCAAAGCTCGAAGCGCAGGCAGCGCACCCGTCCATCATGCTCGACGATACGGTCGTGCTCGATGCTCGGCCCGCCCGCGATCACGCGCTCCAGCACACCGGGCATGATCGGCATCGGGGCACCGACGGCGCTTGGCAGAGCCGGACCGAACCCGGACGCGAGGCGGGCGTAGGATTCGTTGCTGGCCCGCAAACCGCCATTACGGTCTGCCAGAAAAGCCGGCGGTCCGAAGTTGAGCGGCCCGAGAAGACCGCCAAGCGAATCCGCGCCTCGCCCGATTTGGGCGAGGGGGTTGGTCGCGCGGATCTCACACGGCTGAAACGAGGTCACCTAGCTACCTCTATGACCGCTCACCTGATCCGAATGTCAGGCGTCGGAGCCGACGCTCTTGAGAGCGTCGAGATATTGCGAGCTGCGCCGCCAGCGCTTCAGCACGCGCTCGGCATCACGCGCCTTGGTCTTGTCGAACAGCTCGAACGGATCGACTTGCGCCTTCGCCTCGTCACCGCGATCGGCCGCCTTGCGGGTGAGCTCATAGATCGTGGCGAAGGTCTGACGCTCGACGCCGGTGGCGCGGCAGAGCATGGCGAGACCCTCTCCGCCCGGCTCATAGAGAATGCGTCGCAGCAGATTGAGCCGGAGCCCGCTCATGCGCGCGAGGCCGGTCTCGAACAGCGAGACCTCGCCCTGACGCAGCGCCTTGATCAGGAAATCGGTGTTGAGCTCGCCGAGCTCGCCGAGCCGCTCGATCAGGTCTTCGGTCTTGCCGGGCTTGGCGCGTGCGTCGGTTTCCTGCTTGATGAGCGAGTTGGTGCTCTCTTCGATCGCGTCATCGACCGGGTCCATGTTGACCGAGAAGGTCTGCGCGATGTGCTTTCGGAGCGCGGCCGAGACCCACCAGTACATGCGCTGCGCGAGATCGGGCGGCAAATCGGGACGGCGCACCAGCGGATTCTGGTAGGCGTCAACGCGCTTCGATTCGTTGACCAGATAGTCCATCACCTCGCGGGTGATGGTGGCGCCATGGTTGTTGAGCAGGGTCGCGATCACGTCCTGATTGCCGGTGTCGACCAGCGCGCTCGAGACATTGGCGGAGACCGTCTTGCGCATCGCGACCGCAAGCTGATGTTCCATGGTGCGATGACGGATGACCTCGATCAGGTCGACGTCCTTCAGCACCTCGGATTCCTTCAGAATCGGGTTCGCCACCTCGATCTGATCGTTGGCGAGCTCGATGACGAGCGCGTGCGGCGCATCGCTGCGCTTGGAAAGCTTGTCGGCCACCGACTTGCGCACAGCCATTTCGACGTCGCGCACGAGCTGGCGCAGGATCTCGCCCATGAGCGCGCGCTCGCGATCGCTGAGCACGAGGCTTTCGCCGAGGAACAGATCGCACACTGTCGAGAAGAGCTGGCGACGACCCTCGGCCGATTTGTTGCGCGCGAGCGCGAACAGCTCGTCCGCCGTGAAATTCATCGGCGGTTGGTTCGAGCCCGATGAATCTAGCGTCACCGCCCGTTCGGTGGACTTCGCGACCATGGTGCCGGGCCTCCCCTCGACGAGTTCGAATCGGGACGGCACCAGCGATGGCGGTGCCTTCCCGCCCATCGGCTATTAGGCCGCGGTTCGGCTTAAGATCGGGTAAAGTGAGGGGCTTAGGCCGAGGCGCCGGTATCAGGCGGGGGGGATGACCTTGCCCGGGTTCATCAGATGGTGCGGGTCGAGCGCCTGCTTGATGGCACGCATCAGCTCGACCGCCTCGCCATGCTCTTCCTTGAGATAGCCGAGCTTCGCAAAGCCGATACCGTGCTCGCCGGTGCAGGTGCCGCCAGAGGCCAGCGCCCGGCGGATCATGCGCTGATTGACCGCCTTGGCGGGACCGTATTCCGCCGGATCATCGGGATCGATGATGAAAGACACGTGAAAGTTGCCGTCGCCCACATGGCCCACGATCGGCGCGAGCAGGCCGTTCGCCTCGATGTCGGCCTTGGTGGCGAGCAGGTTGTCGGCCAGCGCCGAGATCGGCACACACACATCGGTCGCCCAGCCGCGCTTGCCGGGCCGGAGCGCCATACCGGCATAATAGGCGTCGTGCCTCGCCTGCCAGAGCGCGCTCCGCTCCTCGGGCTTGTGGGCCCAACGGAAATCTGAGGCACCATATTCCTTGGCGATCTCGCCGACCTGCTCGATCTGCTCGTCGACCCCGCGCTTGGTGCCGTGAAATTCGAAGAATACCGCCGGCGTCAGCGGCATGGAGAGCTTGGAGAAGCGATTGCAGGCGTCGACCTGCACCTCGTCCAGAAGCTCCATGCGGGCGATCGGGATGCCGGCCTGGATGATCAGGATCACCGTGCGCACCGCCGCTTCAAGCGACGGGAAGGCGCAGGTGGCAGCCGCGATCGCCTCGGGCAGGCCATAAAGCCTGAGCGTGACCTCGCAAAGCACGCCGAGCGTGCCTTCGGAGCCGACGAAGAGACGCGTCAGGTCATAGCCGGCGGCGGATTTGCGCGCCCGGCCACCGGTGTGAATGACCTTGCCTTCGGCCGTCACCACGGTCAGCCCGAGCACGTTCTCGCGCAGCGTGCCATAGCGCACCGCGTTCGTGCCGGAAGCGCGCGTGGCGGCCATGCCGCCCAGGCTCGCATCGGCCCCCGGATCGATCGGGAAAAAGAGGCCGAGGTCGCGCAAATGACTGTTGAGCTGCTTGCGTGTGACGCCCGCCTCGACCGTGCAGTCGAGATCATCGGCACTGACCCGGACCACCCGGTTCATCTGGCTGAGATCGATCGTGACTCCGCCATAGAGCGCGTTGACCTGGCCCTCGAGCGAGCTGCCAACGCCATAGGGCACGATCGGAATGCGCTCGCGCGCGCAGATCGTGACCGCATGCGCCACCTCATCGACGCTTTGGGCGAACACCACCGCGTCTGGCGGATGCGGCGGGTAGAAGGTTTCACCCCGCGCGTGATGGGAACGCACGGATTCTGCGGTTGAGAACCGTTC
Organism: Alphaproteobacteria bacterium; assembly: GCA_016869195.1. GTDB lineage: Bacteria > Pseudomonadota > Alphaproteobacteria > UBA828 > UBA828 > SHWC01. The sequence continues at coordinate 5,118 of VGET01000076.1, forward strand.
GCCGAACAGAGCGGCAAGATCGGTGAAGGCGCTGGTGAGCGCGCGCTTTGCAGTGGCCATGGCCGCCAAATTAGTGAAGCGCGCGCAACTCCGCCATAGGGTTTGGCACTTCCCAAGCCGGCGAACGCAGCTACGAAACAATTAAAGAATATTTAATGAACAAATAGGATACAATTAGCAATCTATCTCTTTCAATGACTGAGCGAACGCACGACACTGGGCCTGCGATCGGTTCGCCCATTGCGTTCGGGCCGCGAATAGGCAGAATCGACGGGCAGGGAGATACCGGCGCCTCCGGCCGCGGCCATCCGAACATGAAAACCAAGAGCGCGACGCGGAAGCTCATCGTGGGCTGGCGTGAATGGGTGTCGCTGCCCACGCTCGGCCTGCCGGCGATCAAGGCCAAGGTCGATACCGGCGCGCGCACCTCCGCGCTCCATGCCTTCTATATCGAGCCGTTCATGGTCGGCGCGACGCGGCGCATTCGCTTCGGCATCCACCCGGTGCAGAAGCGCGACGACATCGTCGTGGTCTGCGAGGCCGACGTGCTCGACCAGCGCTGGGTCAGCGATTCCGGCGGACATACCGAGTTCCGTTATGTCATTCGGACCGAGGTCGCTGTCGCCGGTCGCAGCTTCCCGATCGAGCTCACCTTGACCGATCGTGATTCGATGCGCTTTCGCCTCTTGCTCGGCCGCACCGCGATGCGCAGGCGCATGCTGGTTGATCCCGCGTTGTCCTTTGCCACTGGCCGCGCCAAGCCGCTCCGGCTCTATCGCGGGCTTAGTCCCGTCACGTCATCCTGAACCGAGACCGCCACCATGAGAATCCTGATCCTGGCCCGCAACCCAAGGCTCTACTCGCATCGACGCCTGGTCGAAGCGGGACAGAAGCGCGGGCACGAGATCCGCATCGTCAACACGCTGCGCTGCTACATGAACATCACCTCTCACCGCCCGGAGGTGCGCTATGAGGGCAAGGTGCTCGACGGCTTTAACGCGGTGATCCCGCGCATCGGCGCGTCGGTGACGTTTTACGGCCTCGCGGTGCTCCGCCAGTTCGAGATGATGGGTGTCTACAGCGTAAATGAATCCGTCGCGATCGGTCGCTCGCGCGACAAGCTGCGTTCGCTGCAGTTGTTGGCGCGCAAGGGCATCGGCCTGCCCGTGACCGGCTTCGCGCACGCCACCACCGAGACCGAGGACCTGATCGAGCTCGTCGGCGGCGCACCGCTCGTCATCAAACTGCTCGAGGGCACCCATGGCGAAGGCGTCGTGCTCGCGGACTCGCAGCGCGCCGCCGTCAGCATCATTGAATCCTTCCGCCGCCTGAACGCGCACTTCCTGGTTCAGGAGTTCATCGAAGAGTCCAGAGGCGCCGACATCCGCTGCTTCGTGGTGGGTGGCAAGGTGGTCGCCGCCATGCGCAGGCAGAGCAAAGAGGGCGAGTTCCGCTCGAACCTGCATCGCGGCGGCAGCGCGACCAAGGTCAAGATCACGCCCGAGGAGCGCTCAACCGCCGTGCGCGCGGCCAAGGCCATGGGCCTCAACGTCTGTGGCGTCGACATGCTGCGCTCCAATCACGGGCCGGTCGTGATGGAGATCAACTCGACACCCGGCCTCGAAGGCATCGAAGGCGCGACCGGCGCCGACATCGCCGGCGCGATCATCGACTTCATCGAGAAAAACGCCGAGCCTAACAAGACCCAGACCAGAGGGAAGGGGTGAGCCGTCGGGTAGGACGCACCGCGGCTCTATCCAATGAGATCGTCATGCCCGGGCGAAGACCCGGGCATCCAGCTTCCCAGTAAAGGACCTAATGCGATAGCGACTGGATTGCCGGGTCAAGCCCGGCAATGACGAGGACTAGGCGGGCATTGCCCGCCTTGATCTCACCCCTTCTCCCCGGAAACGCATGCGTTTCCGCCTCTTCCCCGCCCGCGGGGAAGAGGATTCTACGCTACGTCGAGATCATCTTTTTCTCGACGCCGACGCCGGCGGCGAGCGCGCGCTCATATTCCAGCGGCACGGTCGCCGAATCCTGGATCGCGATACCGGTTGAATCGAACAGCGTGATGTCTTGATCCGAAGTGCGGCCCTTCTTCTTGCCGCAGATCACCTCGCCGATCTCGCCCGCGACGTCGCTCTCCTTGATGACGCCCTCCTTCAACGGCACGTTGATCTCGCCGTCCGGCACGCACTGGCGGATGTCATCGACGAAGATGCGCGCGCGCTTCGAGATGGCGCTCTCGATCTCCTGCTTGCCCGCGAGGTCGGCACCAAGCGCCGCAATGTGCATGCCCGGCCTGACCCAGGCATCCCTGACCACCGGGCCCGCGCCGATCGTCTGACACACGACGACGTCGGACCCCACCACGACCTCCTCGGCCCTGGTCGAGACCACGATCTTCTGCTTCGGATAGCGCGGCTGCTCGCTCTCGATGAACTCATCGAGCGTTTTCTGCGAGCGGCTCCAGACCCTGACCTCACTCCAATCCTGCACCGCGAGGCAGGTGCGAAACGAGCCGATGCCGACATCGCCGGCACCGACCAGCGCCAGCACCTTCGAGCCTTTGCGTGCCATGTGCCGGACCGAGACTGCGGCGGACGCGCCGGTGCGCAGCATGGTGTGGTAGGAGCCGTCGCAGATCGCGAGCGGAAAACCGGTCTCCGGGTGGGTGTAGACGAGGATCGAGAACACGGTCGGCAGGTCGAAGCGCTTGCGGTTCTCCTCGCGGATCGAGACCCATTTGCACGCCGCGGCCTCGGGCACGCCGCCCACGGGCTCCTCGATATAGGACGGCATGACCTCCCACTCGCCGGGGTACTTCTTCAGGACAATGTGGCCCTTGGGCTCCATGTAGTAGCGTTTCTCGCCATGGCGGCGAAACGCGCGCTCGACGCAGTCGACATACTCGCCTGGCGTCACGAGCCCCATCATGTCGGTGCGGCTGAGGATCAGGGTCTTGCGGTTGCGCCAGCTTTCCATTCGACGTCTCCCTCTGGTCTTGTTGTGGTTGTGACCTAGTCCATGCCGGCGGTGAACGTAAGACCACTCGCCTTGAGCTTTTCCAAGAACACCGGCGCGAGCCGCTCGAGCTGGCTATGTGCTTCGGGCACGATGTCGATGTCGTTCATGTCGTGCACACCGCCTGTGATGATCACCTGCAGAATACCCTCTTCAGCGCTCACATTTCGAAAGGCCCGGCAAATCGCCGGCGGCACCGAGATGGTGTCGAATCGCCCAAGCACTACCTTGTGCTCACCCTTGTCGCCAAAGGCGAACTCGAAGGCGCCCTGCAGGACCGTGAATGTCTCGAACGTCTTGCGATGAGCATGAAGCGTTGGGCCCTGACCGGGAGGACACACGGCGAGCGTCATTGTCATCCCGGCGGCGCCGATGATGGGTGCGCTTTGGTCATTGATCGGCGTCACCGACTCGGATTCGAGCGCGATCACCGGCATCAGCTTGCGTGACCACACAACGTCCGCAGCCTCAAGCGGAACAGTTGGATCCTGTTGAGCCTTCATCGGCGCCAGCGCCCCGTATCGCGCTATGCGCCGTTCCAATTCGGCTGGGCTAGGTGTGATGGTTTTCATGACCGCACTCCGATTGAGTGGATTTTATTGGCAACCCTACATCATCACCTGGCCGCGATCGGCGCTCAGCGCCTGGCCGGTGATTGGCGACGCCGCGGGTGATGCGAGAAAGAGGAAGGTTTGCGCCAGATCGTCGGGCGGAATGAAGCCCTGGTCGATCACCATCTGGCTGAAGAGCTTCTCCTGCGCGGGCCGAGGCAGGTGTTCGTAGTTCATCTCTGTGGCCGTCGTGCCGGGGCAGACTGCATTGACCGCGATGCCGCGCGGCCCCAACTCCATGGCCCAGGAGCGAGTAAGCCCAATGACAGCGTGCTTGGAGGCGACATAGGCCGAGAACATCGGACCCGCACCCTTGCCCCAGGCGGACGAGGTGTTGATGATCCGCCCGCCCCTGCCCATCAATGGCAGCGCCACCCGGGTCATCACGTAGACGCCGAGGACGTTGACGTCGATGATGCGGCGAAACATTTCCACCGCGTCGTCTCGGACGTCGTCCACCGGCGTCTCATAGGCGATGCCGGCGTTGTTGACCAGCACGTCGAGCTGGTTGACGCCGGAAAGGGCGGCCGCGAGGCCGCGCGCGTCGGTCACGTCGGCATGAACCGCCCGGACATTCCCCGCCGAAGCCGCCTTCAGTTTCGCCGCCGCGTCGCGAATGGCGGGTGCGACGTCCAGCATGATCACGTCGGCGCCAGCCCCGGCATAGGCGGCCGAGATGGCGTAGCCGATGCCACGCGCGGCACCCGTAACTAAAGCACGTTTGCCGGTCAACATGAAACGGTCACTCATGGTCATCCCCCGACGAGTTCTCTCGCAACTCATGCATTTTGTGGAGTGGGCTCGGCCAGGGCAAGCACGGCCGAGGGGGCCTCAGGGCATTGACAGCGCGCGGGCTCACATGGCCTAGTGAGGCCATGAACCGGCGGGCAAGCGTCGTTTGGGCATGGTGGTGGTGGCGCCAATAGGCGGCCGCCGACGACGTTTGCATTTGATCGTCAGGACGGGGTCGCCACATCGCGTGGGCGGCCCTTTTTCGTTGCTTCGCTGCCCTTCGGATGTCGCGACCCTCGAACGGAAAGAGGGCGTCCTTCGATGACCGAGAGCCAGCAGCACAGCTACCGCACCCAGGGCGGCCTCCTCGTGCAGCGCACGTTCACGCCGGCCGAGCGGCTGGATACCCAGGCGATCGTCGATCGGCTGGAATCGGAGCGCGGGCTCTACCTCGCCTCGGGCTACGAATATCCGGGCCGCTACCACAAATGGGAGATCGGCGTTGTTGCGCCGCCGCTGGCGCTCACCGTGCGTGGCCAGCGCTTCGCAATCGAGGCCCTGAATGCGCGCGGCGAAATCCTTCTGCCCGCGATTCACAACGCGATCCGCAATCTCGACGGCATCGCGCAGAGCGAAACATCGGCCACTCAACTCGCCGGTTCGATCGCGCGCGACGAGGCGCCGTGTCGGGAGGAGGAGCGCACCCGCCGGCCTTCGGCGTTCTCCCTGGTGCGCGCGGTGATCGGGCTCTTTGCCAGCACCGAGGACAGCCAGCTCGGGCTCTATGGCGCGTTCGGCTATGACGCCGCGTTCCAGTTCGAGCCGATTCGGCTCAAGCAGGATCGCGGCGAGGCGCAGCGCGATATCGTGCTTTATCTGCCGGACGAGATCGTCGTGCTCGACCATCGGCGCGAGACCGGAACGCGCTTTCGCTATGACTTCACGTGGGACGGGAAGTCGAGCGCCGGCCTCGAACGGACGCCGAGCGCGAGCGTCGCGAGCGACCGTCATGCCGGCCCGCCCGCCGATGACACGCCGCCCGGCGCCTATCAGGAGACCGTGAAGGCGGCGCGCGAGGCGTTTGCGCGTGGCGATCTGTTCGAGACCGTGTGCTCCCAGCTCTTCGTGCGTCCGCAAAAGCACAGCGCCACGACGCTCTACCGCCGGCTCGCTGCGGGCAACCCTGCGCCCTATCAGGCGCTGATCAATCTGGGTGAGGGCGAGGCGCTCGTTTCCGCTTCGCCCGAGATGTTCGTGCGGGTGCGCGGCACGCGGGTCGAGACCTGCCCGATCTCGGGCACCATTCGTCGGGGGCGCGACGCGCTCTCCGACGCCGATCAGATTCTCGCGCTGCTCAATTCAACCAAGGACGCGGCCGAGCTCACCATGTGCACCGACGTCGATCGCAACGACAAGGCGCGGGTGTGCGAGCCGGGTTCGGTCAAGGTTATCGGGCGGCGCCATATCGAGCTCTATTCGCGCCTGATCCACACCTGCGATCACGTTGAGGGCCGCCTGCGCGATGGGCTTGATGCGATCGACGCTTTCCTGACTCATGCTTGGGCGGTGACCGTGACCGGCGCGCCGAAGCGCTGGGCGATCCAGTTCATCGAGGATCATGAAAATTCGCCGCGGCGCTGGTATGGCGGCGCCTTCGGCTGGCTCGGCTTCAACGGCGATGCGGATACCGGCCTCACGCTGCGAACGCTCAGGCTGGCGGCGGGGCGGGTCGAGGTGCGGGTCGGCGCGACGCTTCTCTACGATAGCGACCCCGATGAGGAGCACGCCGAATGCCTGCTAAAGGGCTCGGCGCTGTTTGCCGCGCTCGAGGACGCGCCGGCGCCGGCCCAGCCGACGAGTGTGCCGACCCGCCTACCGCTCGAGCGCACGGGCGACGGCCGGCGGGTGCTCCTGGTCGACCATGAGGACAGCTTCGTCCACACGCTCGCAGACTATTTGCGCCAGACCGGCGCGACGGTCGAGACCTATAGGGCAACGGCCGCGCGCGAGCGCCTGGGCGATGGCTATGACCTCGTCGTGCTTTCGCCAGGGCCCGGTGCGCCGAGGGACTTTGCGCTCAGCGACACGATCGACGCCTGCCTCGGCCACAAGCTTCCGATCTTCGGTGTCTGCCTCGGGCTGCAGGGCCTGGCCGAGTATTTCGGCGGCCGGTTGGGCCGGATCAGCCCGCCGATGCACGGCAAGGCGTCCAAGATCTGGGTGCTGGGCGGCCGGGTGTTCGACGGCCTGCCGAGCGGCTTCCAGGCCGGGCGCTACCATTCCTTGCATGCGATCGCGGCATCGCTACCGGGCGATCTCAAGGTCACCGCACATAGCGAGGACGGCGTTGTCATGGCCTTTGAGCACGAGCGTCTGCCGATCGCGGCGGTGCAGTTCCACCCCGAATCCATCCTCACCGCCACCGACGCCATCGGGCACCAGATGATCGCCAATGTCATGCGCCATGTCCGGCATGAGGGCTGGGTCTAGTGGTTGCAATCCGACATTCGAATCCCGCGGCTCGCGAATCAAATCAATGGGATAGCGGCTCAAACGGCGGCAACAAATGTTAATCTCTATCCACTAGAGCCAATTCCACTTTGATTGAATCGAAGGGGGTTCCAAACCCGGCTTTGTTCTGATTCAAGATGCTGGCTGGATTGAGGAGGCCAGCATGGATGCCAAGGATCCTGTCCAACGATCTTCGGCTGCGGGTTGTTGAGGCGGTCGAGGCTGGGGCTTCGCGTCGGCAGGCTGCGGCGCGGTTCGGGGTCGGGGTATCGAGCGCGATCCGCTGGATGCAGGCGTGGCGGGAACGCGGCGATGTTGCCGCCAAGCCGCAAGGCGGCGACCGACACTCGCACCGCATCGAGGCGCAAGCGTCCTTTCTTCTGCGCCAGATCGAGCGGACGCCGGACGTGACGCTGGCCGAGCTGCAAGCGAAGCTGCGGGCGCGCGGCGTGGCGGTCGGCATCGGCACGGTGTGGCGGTTCTTCGAGCGGCGCGGGATCAGCTTCAAAAAAAACCGCGCACGCCGCCGAGCAAAGTCGGCCTGACGTCGAACGGCGGCGCTGGGCCTGGTTCGAGAGCCAGCCCGATCTCGATCCCGAGCGGCTGGTCTTCATCGACGAGACCGGGGCCACGACCAAGATGGCGCGCCTGCGCGGCCGCTCGAAGCGTGGCGAGCGTTGCCGCGCCGCGATCCCGCACGGCCATTGGAAGACGATCACCTTCACCGGGGCCTTGCGCCTGCGCGGGCTGAGCGCTCCGATGGTGCTCGACGGTCCGATGGATGGCCTCGCCTTCCGCGCCTATGTCGAGCAGGTGCTGGTGCCCACCCTCAAGCCCGGCGACGTGGTGATCATGGACAATCTGCCCGCCCACAGGGTCAGCGGCGTCCGCGAAGCCATCGAGGCGGCCGGCGCATCTCGCCTGTTCTTGCCGCCCTACAGCCCCGAGTTCAATCCCATCGAGCAGGCCTTCGCCAAACTCAAAGCCCTGCTCCGCAAAACCGCCGCGCGCACCGTCGATGCCCTCTGGGACGCCATCGTCGATGCCATCGATCGTTTCACGCCCGACGAGTGTGCAAGCTACTTCCGAAACTCGGGATACGAACCAGAATGAACGGAAAATGCTCTAGGC
>VGET01000077.1 GCA_016869195.1 Alphaproteobacteria bacterium
TCGCTCGGCTCGCGGGCTCGGCGGTCACCATCATCAACGCGCAGCATTATGCGCGCACGATCCATGACCTCGCGCTCCGCCGTTCGCTCATCGGGATCGGCGAAGAGCTGGTGATCGATTCCTATGGGGCGAAGCTCGAGAGCGACGCCAACACGCTGATCGAGACGGCCGAGCAGAAGCTGTTCCGCCTGGCTGAAGACGGCATGGTCGGCACCGGCTTTCAGAGCTTCAACCAATCGGCCGCGCAGGCGATCGAGCAAATCGAGGCGGCCTACAAGCACGATCATCGTCTGGTCGGCGTCACCAGCGGGCTGATCGATGTCGATGAGCTCCTGGGCGGCCTGCACGCCTCCGACCTCCTGATCCTCGCCGGACGCCCCGGCATGGGCAAGACGGCGCTCGCCACGACGATTGCCTACAACGCCGCGCGCGCCTATCGCGCCGAGAAGGACGAGCTCGGCCGCAACAAGCGCGTCGATGGCGCGGTGGTCGGCTTCTTCTCGCTCGAAATGTCGTCCGAGCAATTGGCGACCCGCATTCTCGCCCAGGCCGCGCGCATCCCCTCGATCCACCTGCGGCGCGGCAAGATCTCGACCGACGATTTCCATCGCGTCGTCCAGGCGGCACAGGAGATCGAGCGACTGCCGCTCTATATCGACGACACACCACAGCTCACCATTCCGGCGCTTCGCGCGCGCGCGCGCCGCTTGAAGCGCCAGCACGATCTCTCGCTCATCGTGGTCGACTATCTCCAGTTGATGCGCCCAACCGACAGCACGCGCCTCAACAACCGCGTGCAGGAAGTGTCGGAGGTGACACAAGGGTTGAAGGCGCTGGCGAAGGAGCTGAACGTGCCGGTGATCGCGCTCTCGCAGCTTTCGCGCGCGGTTGAATCGCGCGACGACAAGCGCCCGCAATTGGCCGATCTGCGCGAATCAGGCTCGATCGAGCAGGACGCCGACGTCGTCATGTTCATCTATCGCGAGGCCTATTATCAGCAGCGGCGCGAGCCCGACCCGACGGACGCCGCCAAGCACGCCGAATGGCGCGAGCGCATGGATCGCATTCATCGGCGTGCCGATCTCATCGTCGCGAAACAGCGCCACGGCCCGACCGATACGATCGAGCTCGATTTCGACTCGACGCTCACGCTGTTCGGCAGCCGCGCCCGCGACGGCGGATCGTACGCGTCGGCCGACGAGGCGCCCTTCTGACCGAGCTGGCGGCCCCGATGCCGAGCGGCCTTGCAGGTGCCGTCCTGGACATCGACCTCGAGGCGATCGCCGCCAATTGGCTGAGCCTCAAATCACGTCTGAAGCCGGGCGCGGCTTGCGCCGCGGTCGTCAAGGCCGACGCCTATGGGCTCGGCGCCGCTCGCGTCGCGCCACGGCTGGAGGCCGCCGGTTGCCGGCACTTCTTCGTCGCGACCGCTGACGAGGCGTTGGCGCTGCGGCCCCTGCTCCCTGCGAGCGCGCTCTATGTGCTCGCCGGCGTGGATGACCGCTCGGCGGGTCCGCTTGCCGAGGCGTCGATCCTGCCGGTGCTCAACCACGCGGGCCAGATCGAGGCCTGGGCGCGCGAGGCCAAGCGGCGTGGTCACGTCTTGCCGGCCGCGCTCCACCTCGACAGCGGCATGAACCGGCTCGGCCTTGCGCGCGAGGAGGTGTCGCGGCTCGCGGCCGAGCCATTGCCATTCGACGGCCTCGCCATTCGCGTGCTGATGAGCCATCTGGTCAGCTCCGAAGTGTCAGGCAACCCGCTGAACGAGCGCCAGCGATTGCGCTTCGAAGAGGCCGCAGCACGCCTCATGCCCCGCCTCGGCCAGCCGCAGCTCAGCTTCGCCAATTCCTCCGGCATCTTTCTCGGCCCGGCCTACCACTATGACCTCGCCCGCCCGGGAGTCGCGCTCTACGGTGTTAACCCGACTCCGGATGCGCCCAATCCGATGGCGGAAGTGGTTCGTCTAACAGCGAAAATCCTGCAGGTCCGTCGCGTTGACAGGGGGGAGACCGTTGGCTACGGTGCGACCGCTCGTCTGACTCGGCCGAGCCGCGTCGCGGTGATTCCGATCGGCTATGCCGATGGCCTGCCGCGCAGCGCGAGCAATCGGGCCAGCGCCCGGATCGGCGGAATCAGCGTTCCCGTGATCGGGCGGGTCTCCATGGATCTCATCACCCTCGATGTGACCGACGTGCCGGACGCGCTGGCGGTGCCCGGCGCCACGGTCAGTCTGATCGGCGACGGCCAGAGCATCGAGGCCCTGGCCGAGGCCGCCGGCACCATTCCCTATGAGATTCTCACCTCGCTCGGCGCGCGCTATGAGCGACGCTATCACGAGGCTACGCCGTGAGGCTGGCCCTGAGGCTCAATCCGCTCGCGCTCATCGGCCGCGCCTTCTTCGGCATTCTCTCGACCATCGGGCGACTCGCCTTGTTCATGGCGGAGTCGGTGACGCATTGCGTGCGGCCGCCGTTTTTCCCGATGCTGGTCGCGCGCCAAGTGATCGAGATCGGCTACTACTCACTGCCTGTTGTCGGGCTCACCGGCATCTTCGCCGGCATGGTGCTCGCGCTGCAGAGCTATACCGGTTTCTCTCGGTTTGCCGCGGAGAGCGCGATCCCCAACGTGGTCGCGATCTCGATGACGCGCGAGCTCGGGCCGGTCTTTGCCGGGCTCATGGTGGCCGGTCGTGTCGGCGCCGCGATGGCAGCCGAGATCGGCACCATGAGGGTGACGGAACAGATCGATGCGCTCCGCACGCTCTCGACCAATCCGTTCAAATACCTCGTTGTGCCGCGGCTGCTCGCCGGTCTGATCAGCCTGCCGATTCTCGTGCTGGTGGCCGACATCGTCGGCATCATGGGCGGCTACCTCGTCGCGGTCTACAAGCTCGATTTCAACGCCGACGCCTATATCAACAACACGATCGACTTCCTCGAGCCGCTCGATGTCGGCTCAGGACTCGTCAAGGCCGCCGTGTTCGGCCTCCTGATCGCGTTGATGGGTTGCTATCACGGCTTCCACTCGAAGGGCGGCGCACGCGGCGTCGGCACCGCGACCACCAACGCGGTGGTGAGCGGCGCGATCCTCGTGCTGATCTTCAACTACATCATCACCGAGGCGTTCTTCTCGCGATGAACGAGCCCACCCCCTCGCCCGCGCAGAAGCCACAAAAGATTTCCTGCCGTGGCATCACCAAGTCGTTCGGCGCGAAGCGCGTGCTCGCGGGCGTCGACCTCGACATCGCCGAGGGCGAATCGATGGTGGTGATCGGCGGCTCGGGCACCGGCAAGTCGGTCACCATCAAGTGCATCCTCGGCCTCCTGAAGCACGATACCGGCAGCATCAAGGTCGACGGCGTCGAGGTCAGCAACCTCGGCGCGCGCGAGCGCGAGCGCATCAACACGAAATTCGGGATGCTGTTCCAGGGCGGCGCGCTGTTTGACAGCCTGCCGGTCTGGGAGAACGTCGCCTTCGGCCTCATGCACGCGCAGAAGATGAAGCGCCGCCTGGCGCGCGAGAAGGCGATCGAGAAGCTGGCGATGGTTGGGCTTGGCGCGGACGTCGGCCGGCTGTTTCCGGCCGAGCTCTCGGGCGGCATGCAGAAGCGCGTGTCGCTCGCCCGGGCGATCGCCACCGAGCCCGAGGTGATCTTCTTTGATGAGCCGACCACGGGCCTCGACCCGATCATGGCCGATGTCATCAACAATCTGATCTTCGAGACCACGCGCAAGCTCGGCGCAACCACGCTCTCGATCACCCATGACATGGCGAGCGTGCGCAAGATCGCCGACAAGGTGGCGATGATCCATGGCGGCAAGATCATCTGGTGCGGCTCGATCAAGGAGATCGACCGGAGCGGCAATCCCTTTGTCGAGCAGTTCATCCATGGTCGCGCCGATGGGCCGATCCAGATGCAGGTGCGTCGGTTGTGAGATTGGGATTCAGCTTAGGCCAAGCGCGCTGTGCGATGGACCCGGCCGGTCTCCTCGCGCTTTCCCCCTGCGAGTCTTCCGCCACCCCCCACCCTTGCCCTCCCCCGCAAGGGGGGAGGGGAATCTAGAGGTGGCGAACGGGCGTCTCCTCCTCCCCCCTCCCCCTCGACGGGAGAGGGTTGGGGTGGGGGTGAAACTTTGTTCCTTCACGGCCCGTTCGATCGTGGCGCGAACGAACATCACCTTTGTGGCCGATCGAGTGTCTCGCGATGGCGCGGGTTGAGCGGCATTTCGTCTGCCAATCGTGCGGCGCGGTGCAGTCGCGCTGGGCCGGCAAGTGCGAGGCCTGCGGCGGCTGGAATACGCTGATCGAAGAAGCGCCATCACGCGAGGCCGCGCCCAAAGGCCTCGGCACCAAGCCCGGCCGCAAGCTTGCCTTCGTCAGCCTCGAAGGCACGGGCCAGCCGCTGGCGCGCCTCGGCACCGGCATCGCGGAGTTCGACCGCGTGTTTGGCGGCGGCCTGATTCCGGGCTCGGCGGCCCTGGTTGCGGGCGACCCCGGCATCGGCAAGTCGACCCTGTTGCTGCAGGCGGCCGCGGGACTCGTGAGCCACGGCCTGCAGGTCGCCTATGTCTCGGGGGAAGAGGGCGTCGAGCAGATCAGGCTTCGCGCGCGCCGGTTGGGTATGGGTGAGGCGCCGGTCGCGCTCGCGGCCGCGACCAGCCTGCGTGATATCCTCACCGGGTTGGAAGCGCTGAGTCCGCCGCCGGCCGCGGTGATCGTCGATTCGATTCAGACGCTGTTCGTTGACACGCTCGATTCGGCGCCGGGCACGGTCGCCCAGGTGCGCGCCTCGGCGCACGAGCTGATCCGCTTCTCCAAGCGCTCGGGCGCCGTGCTCCTGATCGTCGGCCATGTCACCAAGGAGGGCCAGATCGCCGGCCCCAAGGTGCTCGAGCACATGGTCGACACGGTCATCTATTTCGAGGGCGAGCGCGGGCATCAGTTTCGCATCGTGCGCGCGATCAAGAACCGTTTCGGCCCGACCGATGAGATCGGGGTCTTTGAAATGACCGGCGCGGGGCTGAAGGAAGTGTCGAACCCCTCGGCCCTGTTCCTGTCCACCGAGCGCTCGACGGTCAGCGGCACCGCGATCTTCGCGGGCATCGAAGGTACGCGGCCGTTGTTGGTCGAGGTCCAGGCGCTCGTGGTCGCGGCGCCGCCCGGCAGCCCACGCCGCACCGTCGTCGGCTGGGATTCCGGCCGCCTCGCCATGGTGCTGGCGGTGCTCGAGGCGCGCGCCGGCCTCTCCTTCGGCCAATACGACGTGTTCCTGAACGTCGCCGGTGGGCTCCGCATCGAGGAGCCGGCGGCCGACCTTGCGGTCGCGGCCGCTCTCGTCTCGGCTCATGCCGACACCGCGCTCGATGGCCGTGCCGTCTGGTTCGGCGAGATCGGTCTGTCGGGTGACGTGCGGCCCGTGTCCCAAGCTCAGGCCCGGCTCAAGGAGGCAGAGAAGCTCGGCTTCGAGCGCGCCTTTGCCCCGCTCGACAGCGGCGCGGCCGCCGGCATCCGGATCGAGTCGGTCAAGCGGCTCGAAGAGATCGTGGCCCGGCTGGCGCCCGAGCGCCCGGCCCGGCCCCGCCGGCCATCGGATCGCCATGGATAGCTTTCCGGTCAACCCGATCGACATCCTGGTCGCGGTGGTCCTGCTGCTCTCGGGCCTGCTCGCCTTCAGCCGTGGCGCGGTGCGCGAGGTCCTGGGCATCGGCGCCTGGGTTGGCGCCGGCTTCGCCGCCATTTACGGCTTCTCCTACGCCCGGGAGTTCTTCCGCAAGGTCATCGAGAACCATTTGGTGGCCGACGCGGTCGCGGGGCTCGCGGTTTTCCTGGTCGCGCTGATCCTCCTGGCCGTATTCAGCCAGGTGATCGCCAGCCGGATCCAGGGCTCGAAATTTGGCGCCCTCGACCGGGCGCTCGGCTTCATCTTCGGCTTGCTGCGGGGCGCGGTGTTGCTTTGCCTCGCCTACATGCTCTTCATCTGGGCCATGGCCGAGGAGGATCGGCCGCCCTGGATCGCCAAGGCGCGCACCTTGCCTTATATTATCAAGGGCGCGGAGGCGATTCGCTCGATCGTCCCGGACGAGCTTGAGGAAAAGGCGAAAACGACCGTGCAGAACCAGTCCAAGACCGCGACGGACGCGATCAGCGCGCTCCGGAAATACGAGGAGCTGCAGGGCCCAACGCCGCCGGCACCCGAGCCGAACAAGGAAGGAGCGGGCCAGTGACAGGCCAATCGCAAGTGCGGCTGCCGCGCCATCCGTTCGATGACGACAAGCTGCGCGAGGAGTGCGGCGTGTTCGGCATCTTCAATCACCCCGAGGCCTCGGCCCACACCGCGCTCGGGCTTCACGCGCTCCAGCACCGCGGCCAGGAATCGGCCGGCATCGTCAGCACCGACGGTCATCAGTTCTACAGCCACCGCGCACTCGGCCATGTCGGCGACAATTTCAGCTCGATCAAGGTGATCGAGAGCCTTAAGGGCTCGGCCGCGCTCGGCCATGTGCGCTATTCGACGCAGGGCGAGCCGATCCTGCGCAATGTGCAGCCGATCTTCGCCGATTTTTCGTTCGGCGGCCTCGCGCTCGCCCATAACGGCAATCTGACCAACGCGGTCGCGCTCCGGCGCGAGCTGGTCACCGAGGGCAGCCTGTTCCAGTCCACCATGGACACCGAGGTGATCAACCACCTGATCGCGCGCAGCCACGGCAAGACGGTGACGGACCGCATGGTCGACGCGCTGCGCCGTGTCGAGGGCGCTTATTCGCTGGTTGCGCTGACCAAGGAATCGCTGATCGGTGTGCGTGACCCGTTCGGCGTGCGCCCGCTCCTGATCGGCAAGCTCGATGATTCCTGGCTGCTCGCCTCGGAATCGGTGGCGCTCGACATTCTGGGTGCCGAGCTGGTGCGCGATGTTGGGCCGGGCGAGTTCGTGGTGATCGATGCCGGCGGCGTGAAGAGCTTCCAGCCCTTCCCGCCGGCGCGCCGGCGCTTCTGCGTCTTCGAGTACATCTATTTCGCCCGGCCCGATTCAACGGTCGAGGGCCGTAGCGTCTATGAAGCGCGGAAACGCATTGGCGAGGAATTGGCGCGCGAGGCACCGGCGAATGCCGACATCGTGGTGCCGGTGCCCGATTCGGGCGTGCCGGCCGCGATCGGCTTTGCGGCTGCCGCCGGCCTGCCGTTCGAGCTTGGCATCATCCGCAATCACTATGTCGGCCGCACCTTCATCGAGCCGACCGATCACATCCGCCATCTTGGCGTGAAGCTGAAGCACAACGCCAATCGGCGCACGCTCGAAGGGCAACGCGTCGTGCTGGTCGATGACAGCATCGTGCGCGGCACCACCTCGACCAAGATCGTCGATCTGGTGCGCAATGCCGGTGCACGCGAGGTGCACATGCGCATCGCGAGCCCACCGACCACGAACTCCTGCTTCTACGGCGTCGATACGCCGAGCCGCGACAAGCTGCTTGCGGCCAAGTTGGATGTTGCGGCCATGGCGCGCTACATCGGCGTCGACAGCCTCGCCTTCCTGACGCTCGATGGCCTCTACCGCGCCATGGGCGAGGACGGGCGCAACCCGCATGCGCCGCATTTCTGTGACGCCTGCTTCTCGGGCGACTACCCGATTCCGCTCACCGACCACAGCCAGGGCGATACGCCGGCTCAGCTCTCATTGCTCGCCGAGCGCGCCTGACTCCTTTATGGCCGAGCCTCGCCTCAAGGGCCGCGTCGCGGTCATCACCGGCGCCTCGCGTGGCATCGGCGCGGCGCTGGCGCGGCGCTTTGCGGCGGAAGGTGCGCAACTCGTTCTGATTTCACGCACCACCGGCGGACTGGAAGACATCGACGATCAGGTCAAGGCGCGCGGCGGGCAGGCGGTGCTGGTGCCGCTTGATCTCAAGGACGGCGCCGCGATCGACCGGTTGGGGCCGGCGCTGGGCCAGCGCTTCGACCGGGTCGACGTGTTTATCGGCAATGCCGCCGTGCTGGGCTCGCTCCGCCCGCTCGCGCACTACACGCCCGAGCTCTGGCGCGAGGCGTTCGACGTCAATGTCGAGGCCAATTGGCGGCTCATGCGCACGCTCGAGCCGTTGCTGCGCCGCTCGGAGGCGGGCCGCGTCATCCTCGTCACCTCTCGCATCACGCAGAGCTTCAGGCCCTATTGGGGGCTCTATGCCGCCACCAAGGCGGCGCTCGAAGGCATGGCCCGCTGCTACGCCAACGAGTTGAAGCAGACCCGGATCACGGTCAATCTGGTCGACCCGCCGGCCACCGCGACCCGCATGCGCGCCGAGGCCTTTCCGGGCGAGGATCCGGCCTCGATCGCCCAGCCCGACACGATCACCGAGACGTTCGTGCGTTTGGCCGAGGCGAGCAGCACGACAACCGGCGAGCGCTTCAGCGCTGACCCGGCTTAGGGTGAGCCTGCGAAGCTCACGCGCTCTTCGGTCACGCCCTCGGGGTCGGCGTGAATGATCACCTCGGCGTTTGGAAACGCGGCCCGAAGCGCCAACTCCACCGCATCGCACACCTCATGCGCCTCGATCAGGCTCATCTCGCGTGGCAGCTCGAGGTGAAGCTGGATGAAGGCACGCAGGCCCGCCGCCCGCGTGCGCAGATCGTGCACGTCGAGCACGCGCTCATCCTGCCGTGCGATCGTTTCGATGCGCGTACGGTCGGCCTCGGGCAATTCGCGGTCCATCAAATGGTCGAGCGCCTCGCGCGCAATTTGCGTGGCGCTATAGAAGATGATGGCCGAAATCACGATCGCGATGATCGCATCCGCCCGGTGCCATTCGAGCGTGATGGCGAGCACGAAGGCGATGATGACGCCGGCATTGACCAGCACATCGCTCGCATAGTGCAGCGAATCGGCCTTGACCGCGGTCGAGCCGGTGCGCCGCACGACATGGCGCTGATAGAGCACGAGGCCAGCGGTCAACACGGTCGAGACCACCATGACCGCGATGCCGAGCGTGCCGGATTCGATCGGCTCGGGCCGGAACAAGCGCTGCACCGCCTCGATCACGATGAAAAGACCTGAGCCCGCGATGAACGCGGCCTGGCCGAGCGATGCCAGCGGCTCGATTTTGCTGTGGCCAAATCGATGTTCCGTGTCCGCGGGCGTCAGGGCATGGCGCACCGCAAGCAAATTGATGCCCGAGGCCAACACGTCCATCAGCGAATCGACCATGGACGAGAGCATGCTGACCGAACCGGTGAGCAGCCACGCGGCGAGCTTGATGCCGATCAGAAGCAGCGCGACGCTAACCGCGACATAGGTGGCGGTGCGCATCAGCGACGCCGCATGGGCGGGCGGATGGCCGGGCGGATTGAAGCTCAAGGCCTCGTGACGATGGGCGTGCGGACCGCTCATGATGCCTTCAACCTACGTCGCAGCGGAAAAGTCTCAAGGGAACAAACGCTCGGTGGTCCAGCCCTCGCCGACGCGATGATAGACCAGCCGGTCGTGCAGCCGTGCGAAGCCCTCTTGCCAGAATTCGATGCGCGCCGGGCGAATCCGAAACCCGGACCAGTGGGGCGGGCGCGGCACCTTGCCGAGGCCGTATTTGAGCGCGAACTGCGCAACGCGCTTCTCGAGCTCGAAGCGGCCCTCAAGAGGTTGTGATTGTTTGGAGGCCCAGGCGCCGATCTGGCTGTCGCGGCCGCGGGTTGCGAAATAGGCGTCGGCCTCGGCCGATGTGACGAACGTCACGCTGCCCTCGACCCTCACTTGACGCCCGAGCGGCATCCAGTGAAAACACAGCGCGGCGTGCGGGTTCGCGCGCAGCTGCTGCCCCTTGCGGCTTTCGAGATTCGTATAAAAAACAAAGCCTTCCGCGTCCGCGCCCTTTAGCAGCACCATGCGTGCGCTTGGCCGACCCTCGGCATCCGCCGTGGCCAGCACAACCGCGGTCGGCTCCTTCAGGCCGCAGCCCTGGGCCTCGGCATACCATTCGCCGAATAGTGCGATCGGATCCTTGTCGCTGGGAATGCTCATGCCAATCTTAAGACTGTTGGGCTATAGACCTGTCCGCAGGAATCGAGGACGCGGCACGTGTATGTTGCAGGCGAATCGTCATAGATTCGCCCAACTCGATGGCGAAGATAACGCTGGCGCTTAGCGAGCACACAGAAAATCGGAACGTCGGGGCGACAGTCACTTGGGTTGGCACCGCGGGCATAAAGGGCCGCACGGCCGAGCCCGATAACCAGTGAGGGTTAGAAGAAGATGCGTTACGCAAAATTTGCCCTGGTTGGCGTGGTTGCGCTCGGTCTCGGCCTCGCCGCATGCCAACAGCAGGGTCCGAAACAGACGATCGGCACGCTCGGCGGCGCCGCGGTTGGCGGCCTGGCCGGCGCACAGATTGGCTCTGGCAGCGGCAAGCTCGCCGCGGTCGCCGTGGGCACGCTGCTCGGCGCGTTCATCGGCAGCGAGGTCGGCAAATCGCTGGACAAGGCCGATCAGGTCTATGCCGAGCAAACCACCAGCGACGCGCTCGAGGAGAATCGCTCGGGCCAGCGCTCGACGTGGGAAAATCCAGATTCGGGCAACTCCGGCACCGTGACGCCAACGCGCACCACCTATAATGACGCCGGCCAGCCCTGCCGTGAGTACCAGCAGACCATCACGGTCGGCGGCAAGACTCAGACGGCGTACGGCACCGCGTGCCGCGACGCGAACGGCGACTGGCGCATCGTCAGCCAGGAATAGGCCGTTTCACCCGAAGCCCGCGCGGCGCGCCCCATCAAGGTTGGCGCGCTGGCGCGGGCTTTTCGCGTTTGAGCGGGATCGTGTAACATCGCCGGGAATCGGGCGCTCCCAAGTCTCCGTTCGTGCCTGATGGATTCGTCCGACGACAATCGTTGAGGGCCGCATGGTCGATCACCGCCCTCTCTTGGCCGACAAGAGAGGCCTCATCATGGGCGTGGCCAATGAGCGCTCGCTCGCCTGGGGAATCGCCCGTGCCGCCGCCTCGGCCGGCGCCGAGCTCGCCTTCACCTATCAGGGCGATGCGCTCTACAAGCGCGTGAAGCCGCTGGCCGAATCGATTCAGTCCGACCTTGTGCTGCCCTGCGATGTCACCGACCCCGTGAGCATCGACACCACCTTCGATCGGCTGCGTGAGCGCTGGGGCCGGCTCGACTTCCTGGTGCACGCGATCGCGTTCTCCAGCAAGGAGGAGCTCAAGGGGCGCTATCTCGACACGACGCTCGAGAACTTCCTGACCACGCTGCATATCTCCTGTTACTCGTTCACCTCGCTCGCCCAGCGCGCCGTGCCGCTGATGACGGATGGTGGCAGCCTCGTGACCCTCACCTATTACGGCGCCGAGCGCTGGATGCCGCACTACAACGTCATGGGCGTGGCCAAGGCGGCGCTCGAGGCCAGCGTGCGCTATCTCGCGGCCGACCTCGGCGGTCAGCGCATCCGCGTCAACGCGATCTCGGCCGGCCCGGTGAAGACGCTGGCGGCCTCCGGCATCGGCGACTTCCGCTACATCCTCAAATGGAACGAGCTCAACTCGCCGCTCCGGCGCAATGTGACGTCGGACGAGGTGGGTTCGGCCGGGCTCTATCTCCTGAGCGACCTGTCCTCGGGCGTCACCGGCGAGGTGCACCACGTCGATTGCGGCTACCACATCGTCGGGATGAAGCACCCCGACGCGCCCGACATCAACGTGTCCAAGGGCGATGCCTGACGCCCTCGACCCACGGTCGTTCTAGGGTCGCGGCCATGTCGTACAACAGCTTCGGCCATCTGTTCCGCGTCACCACCTGGGGCGAGAGCCATGGCCCATCGATCGGCTGCGTGGTCGATGGCACGCCGCCGCGCCTTCCTCTGAGCGAGACCGACATCCAGCCCTGGCTGGACAAGCGCAAGCCCGGCACCTCGCGCTTCGTGACCCAGCGCCGAGAATCCGACACCGTGCGCATCCTCTCGGGCGTGCTCGACGGCCTCACCACCGGCACGCCGATCAGCCTGCTGATCGAGAACGAGGATGCGCGCTCCAAGGACTATGCCGAAATCGCCGATCGCTTTCGGCCGGGCCACGCCGATTTCACCTATCAGGCGAAGTACGGCATTCGCGACGTGCGCGGCGGCGGACGCGCGAGCGCGCGTGAGACCGCCTCACGTGTCGCGGCCGGCGCGATCGCGCGGCTGATCCTTGGGCCCAATGTCACCATCCGCGGCGCGGTAATCCAGCTGGGCCAAGAGAAGATCGACCGCGCGCGCTTCGACTGGGCCGAAGTCGAGCGTAATCCGTTCTTCTGCCCCGATGCTCACGCCGCGCAAAGCTGGGAAGGCTATCTCGATGACATCCGCAAGCGCGGCTCCTCCTGCGGCGCGGTGATCGAGGTGGTGGCGAGCGGCGCACCCGCCGGGCTCGGCGCGCCGATCTATGGCAAGCTCGATGGCGAGCTCGCCGCCGCGATGATGGGCATCAACGCGGTCAAGGGCGTCGAGATCGGCGTCGGCTTCGCGGCCGCCGCGCTCTCGGGCGAGGAGAACGCCGATGAGATCCGCATGCAGGGCGGGAGGCCCTCGTTTCTTTCGAACAACGCGGGCGGAATTCTCGGCGGCATCTCGACCGGCCAGGACATCGTGGTGCGCTTCGCGGTCAAGCCGACAAGCTCCATCCTCTCGCCGCGCAAGACGGTGACCTTGGATGGACGCGACACCGAGATCGCGACCAAGGGCCGGCACGACCCCTGCGTCGGCATCCGCGCGGTGCCGGTCGGCGAGGCCATGATGGCCTGCGTGCTGGCAGACCACCTGCTGCGTCACCGCGCCCAGTGCGGATAGACGGAATCCCCTTCCTCCCGCCCTTTACCCATCGGCGCCGATCCAGACCGCCCAATTTGCTCTCCGATCTGAGCGGCGCCGATGGCAACAAACAGCGAGGAAGGGTAAGGG
>VGET01000078.1 GCA_016869195.1 Alphaproteobacteria bacterium
CATCTGCGCGGCGACGGACGCGTCATCGCTCATGAGGATCTCTTGAAGACCGAGCGGAAGGTGCAGCCGGATCTGTTCGGCTAGCGCAGGCGCAGGAAGTTGTCGGTGATCTCGTCGCTCGGCGGCGGCTCATGTTCCGCCTCCGCCTCGGCGTGATCGGCAGGCGGTGCGGTTTCCTGCTCCGCCGCACGCGTCTCGTGAGCCGGCTCGTGCGCAGGCTCGACCGGCGGCAGCGGCGCGGGCTTGGGCTCCGGTTCGGCAACCGTCGGCTTGACCTCGGTGAGCGGAGGCGCCGGCTCGCCCTTGGCCGCTTCAAGCGCGGCATGGGCCTTGGCGACCGCACCAAGATTGGGGTTGCGCAGGATCACCACGCTGACCCGGCGATTGATGGCGGCTTCGGTGTTCACCGGATCAAACGGCTCTGTATCGGCCTTGCCCACGACCCGCGCGATCCGTGATTCGGGGACGCCTGCGCCGACCAGGCCGCGACGGCTCGCATTGGCACGGTCGGTCGAGAGCTCCCAATTGCTGTAGCCGTTCGTGCCGCGGAAAGGGATCGAATCCGTGTGCCCCGAGATCGCGATCTGATTTGGCTGATCCTTCACCAGATCGGCGACAGCCTGGAACAGCTTTTCGGTGTGCGGCAGAAGCTCGGCGCTGCCGAGCGGGAACATCTCGCGCTTGTCACCGTCGAGCAGCTGGATGCGCAGGCCCTCCGCCGTCCGCTCGACCTGAATGTTGTCGCGATAGTCCTTCAGCACCTTGTCGGCCTCGATGCGGGCCTTCAGCTGGGTCTCAATCTCGGCGAACCGGCTTTCCTCAACCGGGGTCGCCTTCGCTGCACCGCCATCGGTGAGCAGGCCCTGGCTGTCCCGCGTGTTGACGCCGACCGCCCCGCCCGTGCCCTTGACGAGATCCTTGCCGGTCTCTTCCTCAGCCTTGCCGAGGCTCGCCTGCGTTGCGTCCTTGAGATCGTTCGGCGGCAGGGTGCCGAGGGCCGCCTTGTCGCGCGCGACTTGATCATGAGGGTCGAGCACGCCCATGTCGGCCTTGTTGGCGTCCTCGAACTCGTTCTTGTCGACCGGGCCGCTCGCCTCGCGATCGCCCTCGTTCGTCACATCATCCGCTTCGAGCGAACCGGCTTCGAGCTGCGGTGCGCCCAGCATGATACGAGGTGAAGAGTGCGATGCCGTGAGCGCGCCTTCGGTGTCGAGCACACGGCCGCCGAGCACGCCACCGGCGCCACTCGTCGTCAGGCTCGCACTCTGTGGCGCGAAGTAATTCGAGATGGTGTTGCGCTGCTCCTTTGATGTCGAGTTCAGGAGCCAGAGCATCAGGAAGAACGCCATCATCGCGGTCACGAAGTCCGCGTAAGCGATCTTCCACGCGCCGCCATGGGCGTGCTCGTGCGGGTGTTTTTTCACCCGCTTGATGAAGATCAGCTCATTGAGGTTTCCGGCCATGGCGATCTACCGGTGTCCGTGTCTGGCTCAGGCCGGAGCGGGCAGCGCCTGAACCGCCTCTTCGACTTCGTAGAAGCTCGGGCGCTCATGGGCATAGAGCGTCTTGCGCGCGAACTCGACCGCGACCGCCGGCGCATAGCCCTGCATATAGGCAAGCAGCCCCGCCTTCATGCAGATGAAGTACTTCGAGTCCGTATTGGCACGGCCCTTGAGCGCGGTCGCCATGGGCCCGACGAAGCCATAGGAGATCAGAATGCCGAGGAAGGTACCGACCAGGGCCGCGCCGATCAGGTGACCCAGCACCTCCGGCGGCTCGTTGATCGAGCCCATGGTGTGAATGACGCCCAAGACCGCCGCGACAATGCCAAGAGCGGGCGTGCCTTCTGCCACCTTGTTGATGGCCTCGGCGATCTCGACCTGGTCCTTGTGGTGGGTCTCGATTTCCTCGTCCATCAAGGCCTCCATCTCATGGGCCTTGTCCGAGCCGAGGGTCATCAGGCGCAAATAGTCGCAGATGAAGGTGACCGCGTGGTGGTCGCCCGCGAATTTTGGGAACGACTTGAACAGAGTACTCTCGTGCGGGTTCTCGACGTGCTGCTCGAGCGCCAGCATGCCCTTGGCCTGCGCCAGCTTGAAGATCGAGTAGAGCAAGGTCAGCAGCTCGAGAAAGCTCGCCTTGTTGTGCTTCGGCGCCTTCATCAGGCCGAGCACGCTCTTGATGGAAGCCTTCAAGACCGTCTTGGTGTTGGAAATCACGAAGGCGCCGGTGGCGGCACCGCCGATGATGACAACTTCGATTGGTTGGATGAGAACGTCGATGTGACCGCCCATGGCGATGAAGCCGCCGAAGACGCACACCAGAACGATCACGCTACCTGCGATAACGAGCATCGAACTCCCTCGCCGATGCGGGACGCGGCAACACGCCGCGCGCCTGGACCTACCTGTCCGTCACGCATTGAAGCGTGGCTGCGATGAACATTCAGTTAAGGTTGAGAGCGCTTTGCCAATGAGCCGCAGGCGGCTAAGGCCTCACAGGTCACGGCCACTTGATTTTGGCCGGTCTAGCGTCGGCCTCGTTGGTTAAAGAACGATGACGAGCCGCTGCCTAGGCTGCGCGATATGCCTAAGGTGGCGAGAGCTTGAGCGTGCCAAGCGCGCCTGCTTCGAGCTTGGCCCGATCCGTCACCATCGGAACATAGCGCCCCTCCGCCCACAGCGCGGCGAAGTTCTTATAGTAGGGCGAGAACGGATTGCCCGACTGCCCGCTCGACTGGATGAACACCGAGCGATCGGGCTCCGCGAGGTCATAGACCGCGCGATAACCGGGCCCGTGAATCTGGCGGAACGGATTAGCCTCGTTGGTAACGTCATAGCCGCCGGCATTCACGGTGTCTTTCTCACCGCCATGGGGCATGGCGATCTCGAACAGCGGGCCTATCAAGGGCACTTGGCCAAGGATGCGATGCTTGGCCTGAACCGCGTGCGCCTCGCCCCAGCGCCATGACGCCGGATCCTTGCCGTATCGCTCTGCCAGATCGGATAGGGCCTGGGCGAACGCCCCACTGACAATCGCCCCACAGTCTTCCTTTGCATCCGTGCCGACGTCGTCGCAGAAGGCCGGCAGCTGCGTCAGCGCCAGCGCCATCGGCTCAAGTTGTATCGCCCAATAATCACTAAAGGTGTTCTTCAGCTCATCGGCGAACAAGGCGCGCATGAGATGGCGAAGCCATGTCATGACCACGAGCGGCTCGGCCTTGTCCGCGGCCATGGTCCCATCAAAGGCCTTGAGCCGCTCCAGCATGGCCTGCGCCTCAGGCGTCTCCACCTTGGCGCGCTCGAGCAATAGCGGCAGGAGCTTCATGAGCCCGCGCGCGCGCACGTCCTGCTGGATCGCGGCGAAGCTTTCGACATCGTGCTTCTCCTGCGCATCCAGCAACTCGTTGATCCGATCCGCGCGATAGGGCGGCGAGAAGTCACGCGCGATAAAATAGCGATAGTCGGGTTCGACGACCCGATTGTTGGCGGTGACGATGCGCCCCTCAGGCGGATCGAAGCGCTGCGGCAGATCGTCAAACGGAATAACGTCGATCCAGTCACCCTCAGTGGTCGCGCCATCGGCGGGCAGCCAGCCGATATCGCTCTGGCGGATCGGCACACGACCTGGCGCGAGATAGCCGATATGGCCCTCGCGATCGGCGTAGACGATGTTCTGCTGCGGCGCGACGAATTCGCGCCCGGCCTTGAGGAAGCCAGCCCAATCCTTGGCGCTGGAAAGTCTGATGCCGGCCTGCGCGGTGATGTCGTCGGGCGCGAGGGCGGTCCAGGCGAAGGCGACCACCTGATCCTTGGTCACGAAGCCTTCGGACTTCTCGAGCAGGTCGGTCACGATCGGGCCGTGGCGCGATTCGCGCACCACGAGCGTGACGTCGGCCTCGCCCTTGACCTTGATGACCTCGGTGCGCTCGACAAACGGCCTCGGCCCATCAGGTGTCAGATATTGTTTCGGGTCAGCCGGGTCGAGCCGTTCGAGATAGAGATCCTGCACATCAGGACCGGTATTGGTGAAGCCCCAGGCGATCTGATCGGTGCGGCCGAGCACCGGCGTCGGTATGCCTGGCAGGGTGCCGCCGATCACGTCGAGCCCCGGCGCCTTAAGGTGGGCGAGATACCAGAGCGACGGCGTCGAGAGCCCAAGGTGGGGATCGTTGGCGAGCAGCGGCTTGCCGCTCTTGGTGTGCGCGCCGCTCAGCACCCAATTGTTGGAGCCGAGGCCATCGACCGGCCGCGACGGAAACACCTCCGCAACTCTGCGAAGCAGCGGCGCGAGCTGTCTCAGCGCCTCTCTCTCCCGTCCGAGATCGCTCGTCGGATATTCCGGCCACAGCACGGCCAGCTGCTCGGCAGACAGGAACGCCGCCATGCGCGCTCGGAGGGCCTCATCGAACGCATTGCCGCTGAGATCCCACGCCATCATCTTGGTCCAGCCGATGGTGTCTTCAATCCGCCACGGCTCGGGCGAAGCCCCAAGCAGAATGAACTCAAGCGGCAACGCGCCGCCCCGCGTCGCAAGAAACGCGTTTACGCCGGCCGCATAGGCTTCGAGCGCGGCGCGCCCCTCGGGCGACAGCGCTTTCGCCGCTGCTACGCTTGCTTGCGGAATGCCGAGGGTGCGGATGAACTTGTCGATGTCCAGCGTGCGCGGCCCGATGATCTCGGAAAGCCGACCCGCCGCCAGCCGCCGCTGGAACTCCATCTGCCAAAGCCGATCCTGCGCGAGGACGAAGCCCATGGCGAAATAGGCATCGTGCTCGGACTGCGCAAAAATGTGCGGGATTGCATGCTCGTCGCGCACGATCTCAACCGGCGCTTCAAGACCTGCAACCTTGAGCTCGCCATCGAGTTCGGGCAGTGATGTGCGAAGGTAGAGATAGGCGGCGGCGGCGGCGGCTGTCGCCAACAAGATTAGGCCGCCGAGCCCCGCACCGAGCCACCAGAGCCGAAAGCCCGACCGTTTTCTGTCCCGGCGAGCCCTCGCCATGCCGTTAGAGACCCAACTCGCGCAGGATGGCCGCGCGATTCGCGTCAAGCTCGGGCGCAGGCGCCCGTTCGTGCGGATCGGCGTAGTCGGACAGCTTGATCGGATTACCTGCCATGTGGACCGATCCTGCAACGGGGTCCTTGGTCTCGACGATCATGTTGCGCGCGGCGACATGGGGCTCGGCCAACACGTTCGCGACATTGTTGATCGGGCCGCACGGAATGCCGGCGGGCTCGAGGATGTCAAGCCAGGCGCGCGTCGTCCCGGTCTTGAGCCGCGTCTCCATCAACTGAGACAGCGCATCGACGTTCTGATTGCGCTTCTGATTGCCGATGAAGCGCGGATCCGTCGCGAGGTTGGCCATATCGAGCGCCGCGCACAGCTTCTGGAACAGGGCGTCATTGCCGGCCGCAATGATAATGTGACCGTCCCTGGTCTCGAAGGACTGAAACGGCGTGATCGTTGGGTGACGCGCGCCCAACGGGCCCGGGATCTCGCCGGTCGCGAAGTGGCGCGCGAGCGCATTTTCGAGAATGGCCAACTGGCAATCGAGCATGCCGACGTCGATCTTCGAGCCCTGGCCTGACAGGGTGCGACGGTAGAGTGCCGCATTGACCCCGATCGCCGTGAACAAGCCGGCGGTGATATCGCCGATCGAGGTGCCGACGCGGGTCGGCGGGCCGCCGGGATGTCCCGTCAGGCTCATCACCCCACCCATGCCCTGCACCACCATGTCATAGGCCGGGCGGGCGTGCAGCGGCCCGGTATGGCCGAAGCCCGAACAGGCCGCATAGATGAGACGCGGGTAGCGCGGATGCAGGGTATCGAACCCATAGCCCAGCCGCTCCATCGTGCCGGCGCGATAATTCTCGACCAGTATATCGGCGCGCTCGAGCAGGCGCTCGAAGATCGCGCGATCGGGCGGCGCCTTCAGATCAAGCGCCAAGCTTTCCTTGCCCCGGTTGATCGACATGAAATAGGCCGATTTACCGTTGATGTAGGGCCCGTAGGCGCGCGAATCATCGCCCGTGCCCGGCGTCTCGATCTTGATGACTCGGGCGCCGAGATCGGCCAGCACCATGGTGCAATAGGGCCCCGCGAGCACCCTTGTGAGATCCAGAACGAGCAATCCGTTGAGCGGGCCGGCGAGCGACATTCGTTTTCCTGGTGTTGGTTGCGAGGCGTTCTTAGCGGAGCCAGGAAGGCCACGCAACCCGCCCCTTCCTTCGCCCGCCCCTCGCTGCTATGACGCAGCGCACACAAAGGGAGGCCGGCCGTGAAGGAAGGCGTGTACCGCTCGACCGAGGCGATGATTGCGGCGTTGAAGCCGAGCTACCCGGTTTATTGCGTCAACACCAAGGCGATGCGGCAGGCCGCCCAGGCGTTTTGCGCGGGCTTTCCGGGTGACGTGCTCTACGCCGTCAAATGCAACCCGCACCCGCTGGTGCTCAAGGCACTGCACGCCGGCGGCGTCCATCACTTCGACACGGCCTCGCTGCCCGAGGTTGCGCTGGTGCGCGAGCTCTTTCCCGATGCGCAACTCTACTTCAACCACCCGATCAAGGTCCGTCCCCATATCCGCATGGCGCATACGGTTTATGGCGTGCGCCATTACGTCATCGACTGCCGCGCCGAGCTCGACAAGGTGATACAGGAAGCGGACGGCGCGAAGGACGCGACCATCCTGGTGCGTATGGCCACGCCGGCGGCCGGAGCCGCGTTTCACCTCTCAGCCAAGTTCGGCGCAGCCCCGCAGGAGTGCGTCGAGCTGCTCCAGGCGGTCCGCGAGGTGGGCCTGAAGCCAGGCCTCGCCTTCCACGTCGGCTCGCAATGCATCAATCCGCAGGCCTACACGATTGCGCTTCGGGTCGTGGGCGATGTGTTGCAGAGCGCGCGCGTCGACCTCGCCTGCCTCGATGTCGGCGGCGGGTTCCCCGCAGCCTATACGGGCACTGAGATTCCGCCGCTCAGCAAGTTCTTCACCGCGATCAAGACCGGGCTCAAGACGCTGAAGCTCCCCCCGAGCTGCGCCATCCTGGCGGAGCCCGGGCGCGCCCTCGTGGCTGACAGCGTGTCGCTGGTCGTACAGATCCTGCAGCGCAGGGACGAGCGGCTCTACATCAATGACGGCGTCTATCACAGCCTGTCGGAAACGGTTTCGGGCGGCATCCGTCTGCCGACCCGGCTGATCCGACTCGAGGGCGGGGCGCCCTCCAACGAAATGGCCGACTACACGCTCTATGGCCCGACCTGCGATTCGACGGATGTGCTGCCACACCCCTACGCCCTACCCGCGGACGCGCGCGAAGGGGACTGGATCGAGCTCGGCCGCGCGGGCGCCTATACCAGCGCGCTCGTCAGCCATTTCAATGGCTTCCACCCCGAAACGTATATCGAACTGGACTCCGAGTCGTGATCACCGCCCCGCGTCAGCACTGGTTCGATGTCGCGGCGCGCGGGCCCGAACCGCGGCGCCGCCTCGCCTGGTACGAATGGGGCGATCCCTCCAATCCGCGCGTCGCGCTGTGCGTGCATGGATTGTCACGTAACGCGCGTGACTTCGATTGGCTGGCGGATGCGCTCAGCGCGACACACCGGGTGATTGCGATCGATTGTCCGGGCCGTGGCTTGAGCGACCGATTGAAGGAGACGGCGTCATATCAGATCCTGACCTATGAGGCGGATGCGCTCGCGCTGATCGGCGCGCTCGGCATCGGCTCGGTCGATTGGATCGGCACCTCGATGGGCGGCATCCTCGGCATGCTGATCGGCGCGGGCAAACAAGCGGGGCTGATCCGCCGCCTCGTGCTGAACGACATCGGGCCCTATCTGCCCGGCAAGGCGATGGACCGGGTCGGCACCTATGTCGGCATGGCGCCGCGCTTCGCGACGCTCGATGACGCTTACGCGTACCAAGCCGGGGTCAACGCCGACTGGGCGAACATGAGCGAGGCGCAGCGGCGCCATATCACCACGCACGCGGCGCGGGCGCTCCCCGGCGGCGGTTACGAAATCCACTATGATCCGCGCATCGGTGACTATCTGCACAAGGGGCCGGTGCCGGACTTGGTGATCTGGGAGCGTTACGACGCGGTGCGCGCGCCGACGCTCGTGTTGCGCGGCACGCTCTCGGACATCCTTCTGCCCGAGACCGCCGCCGACATGACCCGGCGCGGGCCCCGCGCGACGCTCGTTGAGGTGCCAGGCATCGGCCACACGCCGTCATTGATGACGGAGAGGCAGGTCGAGGCGGTCAATCGCTTCCTTGCGACGTGACTTATTCGCTCTCAGTTCGTTGCCATAGATTTCGTCATGGCCCTCCCCCGGCCTGACCGGGGGATTGACCAGGCCATCCGGGGCCATGGCACGATTGGAGCGCTTGGCTCTGGATGCCCCGCACCGCTCCTATCGGCGGCGCTCCGACCCGGAAGACCGCTGTGCGGTCTGGACCGCCGCCGATGAGTTTGGCGCAGGGCATGACGAAATTTGGGCGCCATCAGTGTGATCGGATGCCATCCCGCGTGCCCGGCCCTATCATCCTCGGCGTTGATTTCACCGCGACGCCCTCGAAACGCAAGCCGATCACAGTGGCGGTCGGGCGCCTGATGCGCGGCTTGCTCGATGTCGAAGCCGTCGAGCGGATTGAGACCTTCGAGCACTACGAAGCACTGCTTGCGCGCCCAGGCCCGTGGATCGGCGGGTTCGACCACCCGTTCGGCCAATCGATCGTGCTCCTGGACGCGCTCGGCCTGCCACGGGGTTGGACGGTCTATGTGAGCGCGGTCGCGGCGATGGGCCGGCCGGCCTTCGAGACCAAGGTGCGCGCCTGGCAGGCGGCACAGCCGAAGGGCCACAAGGAGGCACATCGGGTGGGCGATGCGCTGGTCGGCGCGAGCGCGCCGCACAAGCTCGTGCATCCTCCAGTCGGCAAGATGTTCGTCGAGGGCGCACCACGGCTGTTGAAGGCAGGTGTCAGCGTGCCGCCGTTGCACGCGGGCGACCCCACGCGCATCGCGCTCGAAGCCTACCCCGCGCTGATCGCGCGCCGCTTCGCCGGCTCCTACAAGTCGGATGAGCGCGGCCGACAGACCGCGGCACGAACCAAGGCGCGACGCGCGATTCTCTCGGGCCTCTCGTCGGGTCGCCTGCGTGAAGAGTTTGGGTTCGTGGTGCGTCTGCCCCCTGCCCTGTTCCGTGACGCGCTCGATGACGCGAGCGGCGATACGCTCGACGCCGTCCTTTGCGCGGTGATCGCGGCCTGGGCCTGGTCGATGCGGGGCAGAACCCGCGCGCCTTTCGGCATTCCCAACCGCCGACACCCGACGATCGTGACCGAGGGCTGGATCCTCGATCCTGCCCTGCTCAGGACCATTCGGTGATCCAACTCGCGCATGAGCGCCCTGAACATCGAGGCGATATCGCGGCCTTGCTTCGCTCCACTTTCGGCGGCAATGACGAAGCCGCGTTGGTGGCGCGGCTGCACGATGATGGCCTCACCGTCCTGTCGCTGATTGCATTGGAGGGCGCCGAGGTCGTCGGTCACGTTCTATTCAGCCAGATCAACGTCACGATCGATGGGCACGCATTGAGCACAGTGGCGCTGGCCCCTGTTGCCGTTGCACCGTCACGTCAGCGCCAGGGAATTGGGAGCCTCATGATCCGCCAGGAACTCGATGAGCTCAAACAAACAGACGTTGTGGCTGTCATCGTGCTCGGGCATCCAGGCTACTATCCGCGCTTCGGGTTCTCGGCGGCGCTGGCACGGAAGCTCGAAGCACCGATCGAGGGCGACGCCTTCATGGCGCTTGAACTCAGGCCAAACGCGCTCGCGGGTCTGACGGGTGTCGCGCGCTACCCGAAGGCTTGGCGAATCGGCTGAGGCTTCAACCCCGCAGCCGCTTCGCCACCTCATAGGCCGCGTAGGTGAGGATGCCGTCGGCGCCGGCGCGCTTGAAGCCGCGCAGGGATTCGAGGATCGCGGCGTCCCAATCGATCCAGCCTTTCAGCCCCGCGGCCTTCATCATCGCGTACTCGCCGGACACCTGATAGACGTAGGTCGGCATCCCGAACGTCTCCTTCACGCGGCGAACCACGTCGAGATAGGGCATGCCGGGCTTGACCATGACCATGTCGGCGCCCTCGGCGATGTCGAGCGCGACCTCGCGGAGCGCCTCGTCGGTGTTGGCCGGGTCCATCTGATAGGTGCGCTTGTCGCGCTTGCCAAGATTTTTCCCTGAGCCGATGGCGTCGCGAAACGGCCCGTAGAACGCCGAGGCGTATTTCGCGGCGTAGGACATGATGCGCACATGCTGGAAGCCGGCGTCATCCAGCGCCTGGCGCACTGCGCCGACGCGCCCATCCATCATGTCGGAGGGCGCGATCACGTCGCACCCGGCCTCGGCCTGGATCACAGCCTGGCGGCAGAGGATCGCGACGGTCTCGTCGTTGGCAATCTCACCATTGCGGATCACGCCGTCATGGCCGTGGCTGGTATAGGGGTCGAGCGCGACATCGCAGACGACGCCGATGTCCGGCGCAGCCTTTTTGACCGCCCGCACCGCGCGGCAGACCAGATTGTCCGGATTGAGGGCCTCATCGCCCTCCTCGTTCTTGCGGGCCTGCGGTGTCTGCGGAAACACGGCGAGCGCCGGGATGCCGAGCTTCGAGGCCTCGACCGCGCGCTTGGCCAGCACGTCGACCGCGACGCGCTCGACCCCCGGCATGGAGCGAATGGGCTCGGTCGTGCCCTTGCCCTCGCGCACAAAGGTGGTCCAGATCAGATCGTCGACCGAGAGTTTCGTCTCTGCGACGAGACGCCGCGACCAGTCGTCGCGCCGGTTCCGCCGAAGGCGCACGGTCGGATAGCGGCCGAGCGGTGGCAGGGTCGATGGCATGGCGAGATCCTCCGATTGGGTGCCTTTGACGCACGTCATCGGCATCCCAAGAATCGTCATGCCCGGCCTTGAGCCGGGCATCCAGTCTTTGACGCATCCTGGATGGCCGGGTCAAGCCCGGCCATGACGGGAAACTTAGGCCTGTCGCCCTCGGCCTTCTACGCCGCGTCGAGGCCCTTCTTGAGATCGGCGATGATGTCGTCGATGTGCTCGAGCCCGACCGAGAGACGGACATAGCCTGGGGTCACGCCGGTGGCCAATTGCTCCTCGGCCGAGAGCTGGGAGTGCGTGGTGCTCGCATTGTGAATCGCGAGGCTCCGTGAATCGCCGATATTGGCAAGGTGGTAGAACAGCCCGAGCGCGTTGATGAACTTCTTGCCGCCATCATAGCCGCTCTTGAGCTCGAAGCCGACGAGGCCGCCATAGCCACCCTTGAGATAGGCATCGGCCCGGCGACGCGCCTCGCCCGACATTTGGCCCGGATAAATGACGCGCGCGACCTTCGGGTGCTTCGAGAGGAACTCGGCGACCTTGGCCGCGTTCTGGCAGTGCCGCTCCATGCGCAAGGGCAGCGTCTCGAGGCCGGTGAGGAACAGGAAGGCATTGAACGGGCTCATCGCCTGGCCCTGATCGCGCAGAAGCGTGACCCGCGCCTTAATGATGTAGGCGATTGGCCCGAGCGGCTTCACGGCCTGGGTCCAGACCGCGCCGTGATAGGACGGGTCCGGTGTGTTCAGGAGCGGGAAGCGCTTGGCATTGCCTTCCCAATCGAATTTGCCGCTGTCGATGATGATGCCGCCGATCGAGTTGCCGTGCCCGCCGATGTATTTCGTGCAGGATGACGCAATGATCGCCGCGCCGTGATCGAACGGCCGGCACAGGCCGTGCGCCGCGGTGTTGTCCATGATCAGCGGCACGCCGAGCTTCTTGCCCACCTCGGCCACCTCGCGGATCGGGAACACCTCTAGCTTCGGGTTGGGCAGAGTCTCGGCGTAATAGGCGCGGGTCTTGTCGTCGGTTGCGCGCGCAAAGGCCTGCGGGTCCTTCGGGTCAACGAAGCGCGTTTCGATGCCCATCGTCTTCAAGGTGTTGCCGAACAGGTTCCAGGTGCCGCCATAGAGGTCGGTCGAGGACACCACATTGTCGCCGGCTTGCGCGATGTTATGGATCGCCATCATCGAGGCCGACTGGCCGGACGAAACCGCAAGCGCCGCAACGCCACCCTCGAGCGCGGCGAGCCGCTTTTCGAGCACGTCGCACGTCGGATTCATGATTCGCGTATAGATGTTGCCCAGCTCTTTCAGCGCGAACAGGTTGGCCGCGTGGTCCGCGCTGTCGAACTGGTAGGACGTGGTCTGATAGATCGGGACCGCCACAGCGTTGGTCGCGGGATCCTTCCGGAAGCCGGCGTGCAGAACGATGGTCTCAGCGTGCGTGCTCGACACGGTCATAGGGTCGATCTCCCGATTGGTATTTCCCTGATGACCGTTGTTATACGGCGATTTTTACGCACGACAATTGTTTTTTGTACGCGGTTGGCCCGCGGGTTAGTCGTGATCCGACTAGAGCCAATTCCACTTTGATTGAATCGAAGGGGGTTCCAAACCCGGCTTTGTTCTGATTCAAGATGCTGGCTGGATTGAGGAGGCCAGCATGGATGCCAAG
>VGET01000079.1 GCA_016869195.1 Alphaproteobacteria bacterium
GCGCGCCCGCCGGCTTCAGGGCCAGCAGCACGGCAAAACAGACAATCAACACGAGGAAGGTGCTCGAATGTCGCACCCGGTCGAGACCCATACGCACCGCGACGCCTATCGGCCGCTCGCTGCGGCCGCCCCAGGCCCATGCCAGAGCCAATTCCGATCCCAAGCTTGGCACAGACCCGCTAACGGTGGACTATCGCACAGCCCCTGGACACCCAGAAGTGACTTTCACCACATGTTGACGGCCAAGACCCTTCGTCCCGCCTCGCGCCTTGACGCCTTCATTCGCCGAATCGCGGCGCAGCGCGCCTGCCTCAATGCCGCGGCCGCGTTGATCGCGCCGCTCGACGGCCCCGTGCTCGAGCTTGGGCTCGGCAATGGCCGCACCTTCGATCATCTCCGCACGCTGTTTCCGGCCCGGGACATCTACGTGTTCGACATCGAGGTCGCGGCCCACCCGGCCTGCATCCCGGATAACGCGCATATGAGGCTCGGGGACTTCCGCGAGTCGCTGCCGGGGTTCGCGCGTGAGGGCAAGCCGCCCGCCGCGCTGGTTCATGCCGACATTGGCAGTCCGGACCGGGCACGCGACGCTGCGCTCGCCGCCTGGCTCGGCCCGGCGTTGGTGCCGGTGGTGCGCCCGGGCGCGATCGTCGCGACCGACCGGGCGCTTGTGACAGTTGATTGGGAGGCGCTCGACCTGCCCGCGGGCATCGTGCCCGGTGACTATTCCATGTACCGCGTGCGCTAGGCTCGCGGCCCCGGTGCGCGCCTATTCCGTATGGGCGTAATGCTCGGCCGGCACGGGTGCGAAGTCGCCGCCGCTCGGGCCCTTCCATTTGAGGACCAGGGCCGCAGACCCCTTGCGCTGGAAATAGCCGATCTCGAGCGCAACCCAACCGGGCTTGGCGACCGACACTTCCAAGGGCTCCGAATCCCGGTCGGGATGCACGTCGGGGTCTTCATGGAGCATCTTGCCGTCGAGCGTGAAACGCACGCCGTCATTCGAGGTCATCACGAGCGTGTAGTCGCCGGCTTCAGGGAATCGGATGAACCCGGTGATGTGGGCGCCGACGAACTTGCCAAACTTGGAGGTCAGGACGTTCCTGCCCTCTCCGGTCTTATAATTGAGGTCGGGCAGCGGCTCGCCCTCACCGCCGTCCTCCGATTTCATCTGCTCATAGAGCGCCTCGATCTGCGCCCCATCGCCCGCCATGTCGCGATAGTCGCCGTAATAGTATTTCACGGCGAGGCCCGGCTTCAGCGCGTCCTCTTGGGGCTGTGGTTCGATCGGCGCGATGTCGGTCGCCCTGACCGCGCCGGTGACAAAATAAATGCCGAGCACAAACAGCCCGGCCATGATGACCATCAGGGCGCTGGTGCGCCCGGCTTTACGCTTCTGCACGTGATACCTCCGGCAAGGGCAGCCGGATTTTCCCGAAATCAGGCGGCCGATGCAACCAGCGATGGGGCCGCCCGGACATAGTGCCCCGGCTCGATCTCGACAAGGTCGAGCGAGTTGTGATCGTCGATCGTGAAGGGCTTCGGCCAGGCCGAGGGGATGGAGGCCTTGCCGGCCATCAATGCGGTCAGGTCGAGCTTCTGGTCGAGGCTGGGCTCCGGCACCGCCGCCAGGAGCGCCTTGGTGTAGGGGTGGGTCGCGTTCTTGAACAGCTTTTCACGCGGCGCGATCTCAACCACGCGGCCGGCGCACATCACTGCGATGCGGTG
Source organism: Alphaproteobacteria bacterium (assembly GCA_016869195.1). Taxonomy (GTDB): domain Bacteria; phylum Pseudomonadota; class Alphaproteobacteria; order UBA828; family UBA828; genus SHWC01. The sequence goes on from VGET01000079.1 coordinate 1,729, forward strand.
CGCGATGTAGTCCACAACCGCCAGGTTGTGGGAAATAAAGAGATAAGTGAGCCCCAGTTGTGCCTGTAGATCCTTCAACAGATTCAGCACCTGCGCTTGGATCGAAACGTCGAGCGCCGAGACCGGCTCATCGCAAATCAAAAGATCGGGCTTGAGCGCGAGCGCGCGCGCAATACCGATGCGCTGGCGCTGGCCGCCTGAGAAACTGTGCGGGTAGCGCCGCAAATAGCGCGGGTCGAGGCCGACCAGGCGCATCAGCTCCTGCACGATCTCGCGGCGCTCGGCCGGGGCCGCAAGCCCGTGAATGATCAGCGGCTCGGCAATGATGTCGAACACCGGCATGCGCGGGTTAAGCGAGGAGAACGGATCCTGAAAGATGAACTGGATGCGCCGACGGAAGGGAATGAGCTCCCTTGGCGTCAACGCGCGCACGTCAACCGGCGTGCCCCGGTCATTGAAGGTGATCGAGCCCGAATTGGCCGAGATCGCACGCAGGATCAGCTTTGAGAGCGTGGTCTTGCCGCAGCCGGATTCGCCGACGAGGCCAAGGCACTCGCCGCGCATGACATCGAAGCTCACCTTGTCCACGGCCTTGACCGCGCCGGTCGCCTTGGCGCGGAACAGGCCTGACTTGCGGATGGTGAACGCCTTGGTGAGGTCCTTGACCGAGAGCAGCGGCACCGAATGATCGAGGCCCTCGGGCCAGGGCTCGCGCGTGGTGATGAACTTGCCGGTCTCGGCCTTGATCTCGCGAATCGGCACCAGCCGCTCGCCCGGCTCCATGTCGAAGCGCGGCACGGCCCGGAGCAATGCCTTGAGGTACGGGTGCTGCGGGTCGCGATAGAGCTCTTCCACCGTGCCCGATTCCATCACCTTGCCCTGATACATCACGACCACCTCGTCAGCCATGTTGGCGACGACGCCGAGGTCATGCGTGATAATCAGAATGGCCATGCCGAGTTCGGCCTGCAGGTCCTTCATCAGCTTCAGAATCTGCGCCTGGATGGTGACGTCGAGCGCGGTGGTCGGCTCGTCGGCGATCAGAAGTGCGGGCCGGCAGATCAGCGCCATCGCGATCATCGCGCGCTGCCTGAGGCCACCCGAAAGCTCAAAGGGATAGGTCTTGAGCGCCTTTTCAGGGTCGGGGAAGCCCACGAGCCGCAGCATCTCGCGCGTGGTCGAGATCACCTCTTTCTTTGAGGCGCCGCAGTGCAGGCTGAAGGCCTCGCCAATCTGATTGCCGATGGTGTGCAGCGGCGAGAGCGAGGTCATCGGCTCCTGGAAGATGATCGAGATGCGCCCGCCCCGCACCATGCGCATCGCCTTGCCGTCGGCATCGAGCTTGACGAGATCGGTCGGCGGCGCGCCCGGCTTTGCCGGATCGTGGAACAGGATCTCGCCGCCCGCGATCTCGGCCACCTTGGGCAGAATGCGCATGATGCTCTGCGAGACGACCGATTTGCCCGAGCCCGATTCGCCCACGAGCGCCACCGTGCCGTTCACCGGCACGCGGAACGAAACGCCATCGACCGCCTTGATCAGGCCCTCGGCGACCTTGAACTGAACCTTGAGGTTGTTGACGGTGAGAAGGTCGCTCACGGGGCCTCCGCCGCGCTGTCATCGATCATCAGGCGCACGCCGCGCGCACGCAGATTCTCAACCGTGCTCGGGTCAAGCTTGAGGCCGCGCGCCCGCACCGCGCGCGCGCTGGCGCTCAGGATCGACTCGAAGCCGTCGATCGAGGAGTCCACGCGGATCGCCCGAAACCGGCCACGCACCTTGAGCTGCATCCACCCTCCGGTTCGATCGCGCTTGGTCGAGAAATAGCGCAAGGAGAAGCCCTTCACGTCCTGCCACGCGAGGCGCGTACCCAGCGGCCCGCGCGCCTCCATAGCCTTATCCGACACGCCAATCGCCGTACAGTGACGAATGACCGTTCGAATTCCGTATGCGAAGAAGAGCGCCGCCAGCGCCGCCAGAATGGCGGTGATGATGGCGAGCGGCGTGGTCACGAGCAGCGGCCCAAGCGTCAGCACCAGACCGATTGCGGTGCGGGTGTAGTCGCCGATCAGGGCGCTGAACGAATAGCGGTGGAGGCTCATGGGCTCAGGCGGCACGGCACGCCTCGGGGAACAGCTCGGCCGGCGCGATGATGCGGCTGGCTTTGTGACGGGCGAGGCACGCGAGAAAGGCCTCGAGGAACGACCAGCAGGCATCGTCGTGGTTCTGATGGTGTGAGAGCAGGCCGATCGGCTCGCCAGGATCGGCAACGCCCGACCGTCGTGCGTCGAGATTGGCGAGCACAAGGCGGAGCGCCGCCTCTTCGCCAATGAAGCCGCGTGTGCTCTGCCAATCGATCAGATCGACATGGCAATTGACCTGGCGCAGCATTGGCGCGGCCATCGCGGCGTCGCGCGCGAGATAGCGCGACAATCCCGCAATCCCGATCGTCGGCAACGCGGGAATGAGCGCTGTCGCCAACCGGTTCCAGGGTGGCACCAGCACCGGAAGCGCACGACCCCCAAACGCCGCGCGCAGCAAATGAAACCCGTAGCGCACATCGTCCCGCATGAGTTCCAGCGATCGCGACGCAGGAAACTCCGATTTCTTCTCCCCGCTCTGGGCGTTGTTGTGGTGCGCGAGGCCGTGCAGCAACGGCGTCGCCAGCGGCTCGGACATGATCCGTGTAAGCGCCAAATCATCGAGCGTTGTCGGAATCACGGCGAGCCCGATCGGCGCACCAAAGCGCGCGGCGAGCGACAGAAGCTGATCGAGCGCCGGCATGGAGCGACCGGCATCGTCATCGCGCCACCAGAAGGTGACCCCATGCCCCTCCGCCGCACAGCGGTCGAGCGCAGATTCGAGATCGTGCCAGCGCGTCATCGGCGCAGCCATGAGGCGATCAGCTGCGCGCTGTGCTCCGCGCCATCCAGCGCAAACGGGCTCGGGCCCGGCGCCGCCGCCTTGAGCGCCTGCTCGATTGCGGCGCACAGACGCTCGGGCGTCAGCGCGGCCTCGTCCAGCGCGAGCGCCCGGCCACGAGCCTCGAGCGCCGCCGCCCGCACCGATTGCTCGGTCTCGCGCCCCGCGGCAAACGGCACCAGGATGGCGCGCACGCCGGCGCCTAGAATATCCATCACGGTATTATAGCCGGCCTGCGACACCGAGAGTGTGGCGCGCGCGAGCAGTGCCGGAAAATCCGGCCGGGCGCGCTCGACGATGAGCCCGTCACTCGCGCGCCGCGCCAGACGATCAAATGTCGCGGGCTCGAAGCCACCCGCGACCAGAATGCGCCAGCGCCGCGCCCTAACGCTCGGGCTCGCCAGGTCGCGGGCGGTGAGCGCGCATTCCGTGAGACGCAGGCCAACCGGGCCGCCGCCGGCCGAGACGATGATCTCGTCATGGCCAATGCCGGGTGGCGCCTCGATGCCCGATTCGCTCGCGACATAGCCGGTGTGGACGATCAAATCGGCAATCTCTCCCGCCCGTGGAAACGTCGCGGCGAAGGGCAGCAGGCGCTCATCGCCATGCACGAGCACATGGTCGTAATAGCGGCGCGCGAGCGTCGCCATCTCGGCCACCCGCTCGGGCTTGCTTTTCTCGACCAGGATGTCGCGCACCGAGCAAAGGATCAGCGGCTTCGGTGTCGACGTGTGGGCCGCCTCCAGCAGTGGCAGCAGCTCGAAGCGCAGCTGTCTCCGGCCGAAGGGATACATCTCGGTGATCAGCACGCGCGGCTGCAGCTTATTGTACGCATCAAGCACCGCGCGACGCCGGCGTTCGCGCAATGCGTCATCGAGTGGTCGCCCGTCACGATCGATCAATGTCGCGAAGCTGGTGTCGGCCGCGCGCAGCGGCTCGAGCTGAACCAGGTGCGCGCGCCCAAGCGCGACGTGGTCGGGCATGCCGCCCGAGAGCAGCGTGACTTCAAACCCTTGATCCGCCAGCGCGCGCGCCAGGGCCGCGGCACGCTTCAGATGGCCGACCCCCAATAGATGCTGAACGTGGATCAGAACAGGCGCGGCGGGCACGGGGCACCATCATCAGTGACGCGGAGCATGACGTTCATCCGTTCGAGGCTCGGGCGGCCGTCGGGGGCCAGGCGAAACAGATGAAGGCACGACCAATCCAGTTTGTCGGGCGGGCGACCGAGCATCGGCCAGCCGCTCGCCTCGGCATAGAGCGCGCGGATGACGCCTTTGTGCGTGACGGCGATCGTGGTCGTGCGGCGCTGCGCGACCGACTCGAGCCATGGCCGGAGCCGCGCCTGCACGAGGCGCGGGGATTCGCCACCCGGCGGGGCGAAGTCGAGCCCGCGCGCCTCGATGTCGGCCACGCCCTCGGGGTCGGCCGCGCGGATTTCGCTCAACAGACGACCTTCCCATTCGCCCCAGCGCATCTCGGCCAGGGCCGGCACGAACTCGGGCTCGATCGCGCCCAGCAACCGCGCTGTCTCAACCGCGCGCAAAAGTGGGCTCACCTGCCAGCGTGCGCCTGCCAGTTCCGGCGGCAGGCGCCAGCGTCTGACCTCCGCGACACCGTCAGCGCTCAGCGACACATCGGTGCGGCCCTGGATGCGGCCGGCGGCGTTCCAGCGCGTTGGCCCATGGCGCAGCAGCGCGAGCAGGGTCATGGCGCGGCTAACTCGCGCACGATTTTGTCAAGACTCGCGCTTGCCGCGCACAGGCTGTGTCGCTTCGCCACGCGCGCCATGGCGGCCTGGCCGAAGGCCGCGCGCCGGGGCGCGTCGTCGAGCAAGGTGCGTACCGCCTCCGCAAATGCGGCCGGATTGCGCGGCTCGACCAGAAGGCCGCCCACCTGATGCGCCACCACCTCGGGCACGCCGCGCTCGCGCCCGGCCACCACCGGCAAGCCGCTCGCCTGCGCCTCGAGCAGCGCCATGCCATAGGCCTCATTGACCGCCGGCCAGACAAAGAGGTCGGCCGCCGCGTAGAACGCGGGCAGCGCCTCGGTCGGCTGCAGGCCAACGAAGCGAATGTCGGCCGTCGCGACTGTTGAAATTTCTGACTCGATCAAGCCGCGGGCTTCGCCGTCACCGACCACGATGAGCGCATAACGGCGGTCATTCAGCAAGGCGAGCGCGCGAATGAGCAGCCGATAGGACGCGAGCTTGTCGCCCGGTCGCATCATGCCGACCGCGAGGAGCCAGGGCAGGACGGGGTCAAGGTTGAGCGACGTGGCGAGTGCCTCACGATGCGCCGCGCGTGCACTTCGCGCCGCGGCATAGGGTGCCGGATCGAGAAAGGGCGGGAGGCGGTGCAGCCGTCGCTTGTCGGCGATCAGCGGCGTCACGCCCTCCTCGTCCTCCGGTGTGACGGAGAGCACGGCATCGGCGCGCGCCAGCGTCTTCGCCACGGCCTCGTGGTTGAAGGCATAGGGCCCGCGCGCCTGTTTGCGCGCGAACGAGGCCTCGGCCACCACATAGGGCAGGCGAAGCGCATCGGCGACCAGCGGGCCAATCCAGTCCGGCGCCTTGTGATAGAGGTGATAGGTGAGCCAGAGGCGCGGTCGGTCCGCTTGGCTCCGCGCTTCGAGCTTGCTGATAAGGCGGCGCGCGACCCCGATGGCGCTCGCGCGCAAGGCGCGCTGGCGAGTCTCCCTGCCTTCGCCGTCATAGCTGCGAAAGCGCGAAGCCAGCTCGACATGGTGTGCCGCGCCTTCGAGCGCCGCGATCAGGAGCCGCGCCACGCGCCGATCGCCGGAGGGCGAGGGATGGTCCGGCGGCTTCATCGGGGCGTAGAAGGCGATGTTCATCTCGGTGACTGCGTTCAAACGCCAAACCGGCGCGCCAGCAGCGCGATACAGGCATCCAGCGCAAAACGCTCGCGGAGTCGCTCGAGGCCGGCCGCGCCAAGCCGCGCGCGCAAAGCAGGATCGCTGATCATGGTCTGCAGCGCGACCGCGAGCGCGACGGGGTCGGCCGGCGGCACCAGTCGCCCGGTGACATCGTCTTCGATCAGCTCGGGTACGGCGGAGAAGCGCGTCGCGAGCACGGCACGCCCCTGCGACAGGGCCTCGAGGAGGACATTGGGCAGGCCGTCCTGATCGCCATCGGCCGCGCGCCGGCTGGCGAGCACGAAGAGGTCGACCGCGCGGAGAGTGTTGAGCACCACGGTCTGTGGTTGGGCGCCGCGCCATTCAATGCGCGCTTCGATGCCAAGCGCGGCGGCCCTCTCCTTCAGCCCCGGCAGCAGTGGCCCGCCGCCGACATGGATGAAACGCCAGGCGAGATTCTGGGGCAGACGCGCCAAGGCATCGAGCAGGTCGTCATAGCCCTTTTTCTCGACCGCGCGGCCGACCGAGAGCAGAATGACCGGCGCTGACGGATCGCGCCCATCGCGCTCGGCGTGTGTCGCGGGCGCGGGTGGAAAGCGGGCGAGGTCGAGCCCGTGATAGATCAGCTCGACACGCCCTTCCGGCGCGAGCGTCGCAAGGTGATCGGCATTTGCCTGCGTGCAGGTGACCGCGAATGTCGCGTCGGCGAGCTTCTCGCGCTTCTCCCAGTCAGGCGAGGTCCAAATGTCCTTGGCATGCGCGGAAATGCTGAAGGGCAATCCGCGCATCAAGGCCGCATAGCGTGCCACCGAGGTCGGCGTATGAATGAAGTGTGCGTGCAGATGGCGAACGTCGGTCGCGAGCTCGGTCGCGAGCACGAGCGCCTGGCCGAAGCGGCGCCCGCGATTGGGCGTGCGATCGCGCTTGAGATCGCGCAGCCAAATCGCGCGGGCTCGTCTGTAACCTGCGAGGCGCCGTGCGCGCCACCACGCCTTGAGCACGCGCCAAGGCTCCTGGTGGAGATACTCGGGTAGATAGGTGACCGGCGCTGCGATCTCGTCATGAATCGGGTGACGCACGCGCTCGGTTGGATGGCGCAGGGAGCAAATGCGCAGCTTCAGCCCACGCTGCTCGAGCGCCCGGATTTCCTGGGCGATGAAGGTCTCCGAGAGGCGCGGATAACCCTTCAGGATGAACGCGACCGCGCCATCCACGAGAGTCTGCTAGGCTGATCTGGCGGCAATTCTGAGCCGCGGCACCGACTGACGCTTGGCAAGCTTCAATCGCACCAGCCTGTTCACGTTCTCGAGTCCGTCGAGCAGGCCCGGCACGACCACTTCTGACGGCTGTCGCTGGCTCGGCAGCCGGCGAATGGCATCGGCCATCACCTTCGGGTCGCGCCGCTCATCGTCTAGTAACATCGAGGAGAGGCCAAGCTTCTGCGCCCGCGCCGCGCGGATGTACTGCTCCATGCGCGGCACGCGCCGCGGCACGATGATCGCGCGTTTGTCGAAGGAGAGGATCTCGCAGAACGTGTTGTAGCCGCCCATGGCGATGACGCCGATTGCGCGCGCCATCAAGGTTTCCATATGGGCATCGAAGGTGATCGCATGAACCTTCGAGAGCCTGTTGGCGCGTTTCAAAAAGTCGGACTGCTGCTCGGTCTGCATGAACGGCCCGAGCACGAGCAGCGCCGGATAGGGCAGGTCGGCGTCATGCTCATAGGCCTTGAGCACCCAGTCGATCAGGGTCTCGCCATCGCCGCCGCCGCCGGTCGTCACCAGAATATAGGGGCCGCGCAGCGGGTGCGGCGGCGCCTTGGCCGCCATGTTGGGCTCGAAGCGACGCAGATAGCCGGTGAAGGTCACCTTCTCGCGCACCGCCTTCGGCAGGGAGATCTCGGCGAGCGGATCGCAAATCTGCGGCAGGCCGTAGACCCAGATGTCGTCATAGAGATTGCGCAGCGCCGGCAGCACGTTCTTGCGCTGCCACTCGGGCTCAAGCAGCGCCGGTTCGTCCATGACGTCGCGTAATCCCAGGATCAGCGGCGTGCCACGCTCGCGCAACATCTGGAGTGTTTCGCTCACCTCGCCACGCAGCCCGAGCGGCTCTTTGTCCACCAGGAAGAGGTCAGGATCGAAAATGTCGGCGGTGTGCCGGATGATCGAGGAGCGGATTTTGATCGTCTCCTCGATGTCCATAGGCAGATTGAGCGGCGTGTACTCGCCATTCCGGAGCTTGATCACGCCGGGCACACGCACGAAGTCCACCCGTGTGCGGAAGTCGAAGCTGCCGATGATCGGAGAACCCGAGAGAATGAGAACCGACATGTCGCGGTTCTCTTCCACCAGCGAGTGCGCGATCGCGCGACACCGCCTGAGGTGCCCGAGCCCGAACGTGTCGTGGCTATAGATCAGGGTTCGCGGACCAGCGCGCATCGCTCTATCCATCGCGCCCCCTGCCCGCGCGGTCTAGTGTTATCCAGGTTTAGATACCGCCCTTCTGAGCTGGAGCGGTCCACGCAGGCACGCCACTATGGCACAGCTGCGCGGCACGTTCAAAGCCGCTTGGATTGGGGGATTCATGTGCCCCGCCCGTCACTTAGAGCGATGTCGCAGAGTGGCAACAGGCAGTTGAAGCGATTTTCCGATTTGCAACCATACGGAGAATATTGCGCCAATAGGTTGAAAAACGACATCGTGCAAAAAAACGTTGCTGGCGTCACGGTAGCGTAACATGCAGCCGACCAAGCGGCCTGATAGGTTGGAAAAAACGCCGCAGCTCGGCGCGGCGGCAGCGGCGCGCATGGAAAAGAACCTCTTCAAGTTCATTTTCAAGAACTCGAAGCGTGAGCAGATCAATCTGCTCGCCATGACGGCTGTCATGATGGTCGTCTATTACGCCGCGCTCGGCATCCCGAAAAAAATCATCGATGACGCCCTCAAGGGATCGGACGTTCCGCATGACCTGACGATTCTCGGCATCAAGTTCGCGACGCTCGAGAGCACCCTTCTACTCTTCACCCTATGCGCGATGTTCCTTGGGTTCGAGCTGATCCAAGGCGGCCTCAAGATGTATGTCAACATCTACAAGGGCCGGGTCGGCGAGCGGATTCTGCGGCGGGTGCGCTACATGCTCTATGGCCGCATCATGCGGTTTCCCCTGCCCCACTTCAAACGCATGTCGCAGGGCGAGGCGATCCCGATGATCACCGCGGAGGTTGAGCCGCTCGGCGGTTTCGCGGGCGATGCCTGTTCGGCGCCCGCCCAATATGGCGGGCAAGCGCTGACCGCGCTCTTCTTCATTTTCATGCAGGATCCGGTTCTCGGCGGCGCCGGTCTCGCACTCTATCCAGTGCAGGCCTACATCATCCCGCGGCTTCAGCGCCAAGTGAACAAGCTCTCCAAGATGCGCGTGAAGGAAGTGCGGGGCCTTGCCGAGCGCATGACCGAGACGATCCAGGGCGCGCAGGAGATCCACGCCCACAACACCGCGCACTATCATCTCGCCGAGTTCTCCGATCGCCTGGGCGAAGTCTTTAATATCCGCTTTCAGATCTACAACAAAAAGTTCTTCATTAAATTCTTGAACAACTTCCTGGCACAGCTGACACCGTTTTTCTTTTATTCAATTGGCGGTTTGTTCGTAATTCAAGGAAAACTCGAAGTCGGCGCGCTGGTGGCGGTGATCAACGCCTACAAGGATTTGCCACCGAACTGGAAAGAACTGCTGAACTTCTATCAGGTCTACCAGGACGTGAAGGTCAAGTACGAGCAGGTCATCTCGCAATTCGAGCCGCCCGGCACGATGAGCGAGGAGAAGCAGCTTGCCGAGCCCGAGGTAATCCCGCCGTTCACGGGCGAGATCCAGGCGCTGAATGTGAGCTTTCAGGACGAAGACCAGGTTCAGATCGTCAGCAACGTGAACGTGCGGTTCAAGCTCGATGAGCATGTCGCCATCGTCGGCAGCGCCGGCAGTGGCAAGGAAGAGCTTCTGCTCATGCTGGCACGCCTGGTCGAGCCGAGCACGGGGCGCATCCAGGCAGGCGCCCTTGATTTCAGCCAGCTGCCGGAGGCCGTCACCGGACGGCGCATCGGCTTTGTCGGCCAGAACGCCTTCACCTTCTCCACCACGCTGAAAGAGAACATTCTCTATGGCCTCAAGCATCGGCCGATGGCTGATCCCCCACCCGCGGTCGCCGATCCGGCCGAGCGCAAGCAATGGATCGCCGAGTCCGTCGCTGCCGGCAATTCACGCTATGATTTCCTTGCGGATTGGGTGGATTACAAGGCCGCCGGTATCGACGGCGCCGATGGCGCCTCCGCCGCGGCGCTGCGCGCGGCCGAGGTATCCGATCTCGCCGAAGACATCTACATGCTCGGGCTGCGCGGCTCGCTCGATCCCGCGCGCGAGCCTGCGGCCGCTGAAAAGGTCTTGGCGGCGCGGCAAGCGCTGAGTGAAACACTGCGCGAGCCTGCCTATTCCGGCCTCGTTGAACGGTTCGATCGCGCCCGCTACTGCACCAATGCCACCCTGGCCGAAAACCTCATTTTCGGCAGCCCGGTCGGCAAGACCTTCGATATGGTTCGGCTGGCCGAGCACCCCTATGTACAGCAGGTGCTCGACAAGGTCGGTCTCGCCGCCGATATTTTGGTGAAGGGCCATCAGCTCGCCGCCACCATGATCGAGCTGTTCGCCGATCTGCCGCCCGATCATGAGCTGTTCCAGCGCTTCAGCTTCATCAGCGCCGACGATCTGCCCGAATATCAGGCGCTGATCGGCCGCGTCGAGCGCGACAAGCTCGCCGACCTCAAGGGCGTCGATCGTCTGCGCCTGCTCTCGCTGCCCTTCAAGCTGGTGCCGGCGCGTCATCGGCTCGGACTGATCGATGAGGGCTTCCAGGCGCGGGTGCTGGAGGCGCGCAAAGTCTTCCACGATGAGCTGCCGGCCAATCTGGCCAATGCGGTCGAGTTCT
>VGET01000080.1 GCA_016869195.1 Alphaproteobacteria bacterium
AAGCGGCTCGCGGCCGAGAAGGACCTGGCCGCGCGCGAGCGCCTGGCGCGGCGCGACGATGTTCAGCCCGAGATCCTGTATTTCCTGGCCGGCGATGAGTCTCCCCATGTGCGCCGGGCGATTGCCGAAAATTCACAGTCCCCACGTCACGCCGATGCGCTTCTCGTCAATGACGGCGATGACGAGGTGCGTTGCCTGCTCGCGCGCAAGATCGCGCGGCTTGCGCCCGAGCTGAAGCCGGATCAGCAGAGCCTCCTCAAAAAGCTCACCCTCGATGTGCTGGAGCAATTGGCGCGCGACCAGCTGCCGCGCGTGCGCCAGATCATCGCGGAGGAGGTGCGCTACCTTTCGAATTTGCCGAGCGACCTGATCAAGCGGCTCGCGCGCGATGCCGAGCTCGCCGTGTGTTCGCCGGTGCTGCAGTTCTCGCCGCTGCTCTCCGACGACGACCTGATCGAGATCATCCGCAGCCGCCCGGTGCAGGGCGCGCTTCAGGCGATCGCGGCACGCAACGGCCTTGGCGCCGACGTCTCCAATGCCGTGGTCGTGGCGGAGGACGAGCAGGCGGTTGCCCAGCTCCTCGGCAACCGCAGCGCGCAGATTCGGGAAGAGACGCTCGATCGCATTCTGGACGCCGCGCCGACCAAGGAGATCTGGCACAAGCCCCTGGTTGAGCGTGACGATCTCTCGCACCGCGCGGTCACCCGCATCGCCAAGTTCATCTCGGCCTCGCTCCTCGCCATGCTCGAGGCCAAGCACAAGATCGCGCCCGAAACCACCGCCGAGGTGGCCGCGGCGATCGACCGGCGGCTTTCGGCCGATGGCATGGCGGAAGAGGGCCTGCCCGAGCATCGCGCTGCCGACCTCCACAAGGAGGGCAAGCTGACCGAAGACGTGATCGTCGAGGCGATCAAGCGCGGTGATCGTGATTTCCTGGTCGAGGCGCTGGCGCTCAAGACCGGCTTCACGCCAGACCGGGTGCGCGGCGTGCTCGGCTCACGCGCGCCCCGCACGATCGTCGCGCTGTGCTGGAAGGCCGGGCTCGGCATGCGCACCGCGCAACAGGTCGAGATTCGCGTGGCCAACATCCCGCCGCCCGAGGTGATCAACGCCAAGGACGGTATCGACTACCCGTTTACGGGAACGGAGATGCGCGGATTCCTGAGGATGGTGGAGTAGGCCACGCGCCGTTGCTAAGCAACGATCATCGTGCCGAGGCCGTGCTCGGTGAAGAGCTCGAGCAGCAAAGCGTGAGGCACGCGGCCGTCGAGCACATGGGCGGCTTTGCAGCCCCCTTCGAGCGCCAGGAGGCAGGTCTCCAGCTTCGGAATCATGCCGCCGGTGGCGACGCCGCTGCGCAACAGCTCGCGCGCCTCGGCTGCCGTCATGCGGCTGATCAGCTGCTTGTCCTGGTCGAGCACGCCGGCGACGTCGGTCAGCATGATCAGCTTGGCCGCGTGCATCGCGCCCGCGATCGCGCCGGCCGCGGTGTCGGCGTTGATGTTGAGCGTCTCGCCATTCGGTCCGCCGCCGGTTGGCGCGATGACCGGGATGATGTCGGAGCGCTCGAAGATGTTCAGCACCTTGTCGTTGATTCTGGTCGGCTCGCCGACGAAGCCAAGGTCGACCACGCGCTCGATATTGGAATCGGGGTCGCGCGTGGTGCGCGTCACCTTGCGCGCGCGAATGAGGTCGCCATCCTTGCCTGAGAGGCCGATCGCGGTGCCGCCGGCCGCGTTGATCGAGGCCACGATGTCGGTGTTGATCTGGCCGACCAGCACCATCTCGACCACCTCGACCGTCGCCGCATCGGTGACGCGGAGCCCGTCGATGAACTCGCTCTTGATCTTCAGCCGGTCGAGCATCTGGCCGATCTGCGGGCCGCCGCCATGAACCACGATCGGGTTCATGCCGACCTGCTTCATCAGCACGACATCGAGCGCGAAATTGCGCGCGAGCGTGGCATCACCCATGGCATGGCCGCCATATTTCACCACCACCGTCTGATCGGCGAACTCGATCATATAGGGCAGCGCCTCGATGATGGTCTCGGCGGTGCGCAGCCAGTTTTTCGTGTCGGTGAGGGTCTTGGGGCCGGTCATGGTCTGTCCTCGGGCGAAAACCGCCGGACTTTAGCGCGCAGGCGCGGGCAGCGCGAGCGCGCAGAGATGGGCGCGAAGCTCAAGAAGGCCGAGCCCGGTGCGGGCACTGGTGGCGATCACAGCGGGAAAGGCCGCGACATGGCCGGCGGCCTCGGCGGCGAGATCGGCCTCGAGCGCGACGAGCGCCGCCGGCTTCAACTGGTCCGCCTTGGTGAGCACGAGGAGATAGGAGACCGCGCGCTCGTCGAGCCCGTCCATCACCGCCCGATCCGTCTTCATCAGGCCGCGCCTGGCATCGATCAGGAGGAGCACGCGGCGCAAACCCGCCCGGCCGCGCAGGAACCGGTCGGCCAGCCTGGTCCAGGCCTTGACCATGGTCTCGGGCGCCGCGGCATAGCCATAGCCCGGCAGATCGACGAGGCGGAGCCGGCCACCGAGATCGAAGAAATTGATCTGCTGGGTGCGGCCCGGTGTGTTCGAGACGCGCGCGAGATTGTCGCGCCCGACGAGCGCGTTCAGCAGGCTCGACTTGCCGACATTGGAGCGACCGGCAAAGGCGACCTCGGGCAGGCCTGGCGCCGGCAGACCGTCGAGACCGAGCGCGCCCGAGACGAACGCGCAGTCCTGCGCGAAGAGAACGCGCCCGGCTTCTAGGAGCGCCGGGTCGGCTTCGCCCGCTCGCGTGCCCGGCGCACCTGGCGCGATTCGACCTCCGGCTCGTCCTTCGGCCATGGCTTCGCCTTGCTCTTACTGCCCTTGCTGCTCTTGCCTTTGTCCCGCTTGAACAGGCTGCTCATCGAGGGCCGCACCGGCGCTGCGGTGGCAGGCTTGGCAGGCTTCTCAGCCTTGGCGGACACCGACTTTGCCTCGCCCGATTTGCTCCCGCCGCTACCACCGGCCATCGCCGCGGCGGCGGCGGCGCCACCGCCGGCGAGCTCGGCCTTCAGCGCCTGAAGCTCGGCATGCTCCTTGGTGAGCGCCGCCTTGGTCACGCCCATGCGCCGCATGATGACGTATTGCTGCGCGATCGAAAGGATGTTGTTCCAGGTCCAGTAGATCACCAGCCCGGCCGGGAACTGCGCGAACATGAAGAGGAAGATGATCGGCAGCGCGAGCAGGATCTTGGCCTGCAGCGGGTCCAGCGGCTGCGGGTTCAGTTTCTGCTGAAGCCAAAGCGTGAAGGCGTAAATGATCGGCCACACGCCGATCATGAGGAAACTCGGTGCGCCCCAATCGAAGGCGCCGAACCCGGTGATGATGGCCATCGGGTCTGGCGCCGAGAGATCCTGGATCCACCAGAAGAACGGCGCGTGACGCATCTCGAGCGAGACGAACAGCACCTTGTAGAGCGCAAAGAAGACCGGGATCTGCACCAGGATCGGGAAGCAACCGGCCACCGGATTCGCCTTCTCGCGCCGGTAGAGCGCCATCATCTCCTGCTGGAAGCGCACCTTGTCGTCCTTGTGGCGCTCCTTCAGCCTGATCATGTCGGGCTGCAGCTTGCGCATCTTGCTCATCGAGACATAGGCCTTGTTGGCCAGGGGGAAGAGCAGGATGCGCACGCACACGGTGAGCAGGAGAATCGCAACGCCGAAATTGCCGACATTGCGGAAGAAGAAGTCGATCAGGAAGAACATCGGCTTGGTGAGGAACCAGAGCCAGCCGAAATCAACCGCGTCTTCGAAGCGATTGACGCCGAGCTCCTCGCCATAGCGATTGAGCAGGTTCACCACCTTGGCGCCGGCGAACAGGCGATCGGTGCTCTCGGCCGAGGCGCCGGGCGCGATCGTGACCGGATCGTGCAGGAAATTGGTCTTGAACTTGGGCTCGCACGTGCCCGCCTGGGCACCGGGGCGCGCGCCAAACTCGGTGACCACCTTGCGCGACTGGTCGGGCAGCAGCGCCGTCAGCCAATATTTGTCGGTGATGCCGAGCCAGCCGCCGATCGCCTCCTGGCGCAGCACGCAGCCCGGCGTGCCGAGAAGGTTGCCGTAACTCTGCTCGATCAGCGTGTCGTTGAGCACGCCGACCGGGCCCTCATGCAGGATGTAATAATTCACGAGCGGCGGCACGCCGAGCCGCTCGATTTGGCCATAGGGCTGCAGGGTCACCGGGGTCGTGCCGGTGTTCTCGACCTTCTGGGTGACGGTGAAGAGATAGTCCTGATCGACCGTCACGATCCGGCTGAAGCGAAGCCCGGCGCCATTGTCCCAGCGGAGCGTCACCGGCGCATCGGGCGTCAGCACCTCGCGGTCCGCCGTCCATACCGTCTTCGAATCCGCCACCGCGACGCCGGCCTCCGTCGGCACCCAACCGAACTCGGCAAAATAGGGGTCGGTGGTGCTGGTCGGCGACAGCAGCACGACCTCCTTGCTGTCGGGCTCGATAGTCTCGCGATACTCCTTGAAGGTGAGGTCGTCGAAACGCGCGCCGGTCAGCGCGATCGAGCCATGAATTCGGGGTGCCTCGATGCGAACGCGCGGGCTGTTGGCGAGGGCCTTCTCGCGCTCGATGATGGTCGGGGCGGCCTGGCTCTCCGTGGTCGGCGCCGTGGCGCCGGTTGTGCCGGCGGTCGGAGAGCCCGGCTCGGTCGGCGCCTGGGCGGTGGATTGCACGGGTGCCGGAGGCGGGGGCTCCGGCTGCGGCATCAGGAATTGAAACCCGATCATGATCACGACCGAGATCGCGATCGCAATGATCAGATTGCGCTTGTTGTCCTTGAACATCGAAGCCTGACGCCTTGGTTCAGTCGGTCGGTCAGGACGGGGTCGAGGCGCGCCGGCGACGCGAACGACCAAACAGGGTCAACCGCTCGGGCACGGGGTCGAACCCGGAACCGCCCCATGGCGCGCAACGAACCAGCCTATAGGCCGTGAGCCCGATGCCGATGATCAAGCCATAATGGCGCAAGGCATCCATCGCATAGTGCGAGCAGGTCGGGTGGTAGCGGCAGGAGGGCGGGACATAGGGCGAGACGACAAGCTGATAGAACCGGATCAGCGCCTGCGCGGGAAGCACCAGCGGTTTCATTCGTTCCTGGCCTCGGGTGATGTACGACGCGGCACCGGCGGCTCCGATGCAGGCGAGCCGGTGTCGCGGTCCTTGGGGGCGGCCAGCCGATCGAGGCCGAGCCGGCCAAGGGCCGCTCTCAGGTCGCCGACTAACGCGTCGAACGGCCGCCCCAGGGTTTCGGGGCGGGCGATCACCACATAGTCATACCCGCGAGCAGCGTGGTCCGGAATAACACGGTCGACCGCGGCGCGCAATCGACGCTTGGCGCGATTACGCTCAACCGCGCCACCCACCCTTTTGCTCGCGGTAAAGCCGATGCGCGGCTCGGTCGGCACGCCGGCGGGCGGGTCCGACGCAGGCGACGGCACAGCCTGCAGAACGAGCCCACGCGTGGCCCACTTCCGACCTTGGCTTGCAGCTCGCAGGAACTCGGATCGCTGCTTCAGCCGGGCGATCCGGGCCATGTAGCCCTCAGGCGGAAAGGCGCTTGCGCCCCTTGGCCCGACGCCGGGCGATGACCACCCGGCCGCCGACCGTTTTCATGCGGTGGCGAAAGCCGTGACGGCGCTTGCGGACGAGCCTGCTTGGCTGATAGGGGCGCTTCACGCGTGTCTCTCCACGACCTTGCGCCGCGTTCGAGCGCGGCGGGCGGTGTTCTATAAGGGGTTCGCCCTCGGCCGTCAATGGCGGCGCGGCCTCAATGGGCCTTCAACTTCCCACACGAGCGATGACAGAGCCGTGAATCCGCTTGCCTGCTGGCGCGTCCATACCCCAATTGCTCGATCAGCGGAGCTGGCGGGAGGCCCCTGTGGTACGTGCCGGTTTGGGGGCTTAGGGTGTCCGACCCCGCCATGAACGCTGATCTAAGGTTAATCGGCCGGCACCGGCGGCTCGCGCGCCTGATTCCGCTGGTCGTTGTTGCCGGGCTGATCGCGACGGTCTTTGCGCTCGGGCTTGACCGCTATGCGACGCTCGAGGCCCTGCGCGCGCACCATGGCGGTCTGATCGCGTTCATCGAGCGCTCGCCGGGCAGCGCCGCCCTCGCCTATGTCGCGATTTACATCGTCCTGACGGCGCTGTCGTTGCCCTGGGCTTCGCTTCTAACGATCGCCGGCGGGCTCCTGTTCGGCACGGCGCTCGGTTCTGGCTTGGCCGTCGTGGGCGCGACCATCGGGTCGCTAATTATTTTCCTGATCGCCGGCAGCGCGCTCGGCGAACCCCTGCGCGAGCGGGCGCGCCGCCTTCTGCCGCCGGGGCGGCTCGAGCGCATCGAGGCCGGGTTTCGCGACAACGCGCTCGCCTACATGCTGGCGCTCCGGCTCGCGCCGATCTTTCCCTTCGTCGCGGTCAATCTGGTGGCCGCGCTGCTCGGCGTGCCGCTCCGGGCCTATATCTTGGGCACGGCGTTCGGCATCGTGCCGGGCACGATCGTCTACGCCCTGTTCGGCGCGGGCCTGAGCGAGGTCATCGCCCAACCCACCGGCGGCGACCTCGAGGTGACGATTCCCACCTCGCTCATTGCCGCCTTCTTCGGCATGGCGGTGCTAGCTATCATCCCGGTTCTGATCAAACGCTGGCGGCGCGGCTGAGCGCCCGCCCGGGAGGTGACCGTGGGCCGAACCTTGAGCCCCGATCTCTGCGTCATCGGGGCAGGCGCGGCCGGCCTCAGCATCGCGGCCGTGGCGAGCCGCCTCGGCGCGAGCGTCGTCATGATCGAGGCGCAGCGGCTTGGCGGCGAGTGCCTGCACTCGGGCTGCGTGCCGTCCAAGGCATTGCTTGCGGCCGGAGCCGATGGTCTCGACCTGGAATCGGGCTATCGGGCGATGCGCCGCGCGATCGAAGAGCTGGCACCACAGGATTCGGTCGCGCGGTTCGAGGCGCTTGGCGTCACGGTCATCCAAGCCGAAGCGCGTTTCACGGACGAGCGCACGGTCGAAGCCGGCGACGCCACGATTCGCGCGCGGCGTTTCGTGCTCGCCACCGGCTCGCGGCCCGAGCTGCCGGAGATCCCCGGTCTCGCCGACGGTCCGTGCCTCACCAATGAAACGGTATTCGATCGGGCGCCCGACATCGAGCATTTGCTCGTTCTCGGCGCTGGCCCGATGGGGGTCGAGCTTGCCCAGGCCTATCGCCGCCTCGGCCGCTGGGTGACGCTTATCGCGCGCCGCCGCGTGCTCGCGCGCGACGATCCCGAGCTGGCAGCGCCCGTGATCGCAGCGCTCGAAGCCGAAGGGGTCGAGGTCATCGAGCAAGCTTCTGTCGCGCGGGTTGAATGGCCGGGCGGCCCTCTCGTTGGGCTTGCAATCGGGGACGGGTCGTCCCGACAGGTCGCGGGCTCGCATCTCCTGGTCGCGACCGGACGGCGCGCCCATGTCGAGGGCCTCGGCCTCGAGGCCGCCGGCATTCGCGCCAGTGCCAAGGGCATCGTCGTCGATGCCCGGCTCCGCACCACCAACCGACGGGTCTTCGCGGTCGGCGATGCGGTCGGGCCACATCGCTTCACCCACATGGCCGGCCATCATGCCGGTGTCGTGATCAGGAACGCGCTGTTCCGCCTGCCCGCCAAGGTCGATCATCGCGCGGTGCCGCGCGTCACCTACACGACGCCTGAGCTGATGCAAGTGGGCTTGACCGAGGCCGAGGCGCGCGAGCAGCACGGCCGAATCGAAATCCTCCGCCACCCCTTTGCCGAGAACGATCGCGCCGTGATCGACAGCGAGCCGGCCGGCCTGGTGAAGCTGATCGTTGGGCCCAAGGGCCGCTTGGTCGGAGGCGGCGTGGTCGGCATCGGCGCGGGAGAGCTGGCGCTGCCGCTCGCCCTCATGATCACAAGGCGACTGCCGCTGTCCGCCATGGCCGGCGCGATCGTGCCTTACCCGACCCGGGCCGAGGCGCTGCAGCGTGCCGCTGGCCGACATTACGCCGCCAAGCTGCTCAACCCGCGCACCAAACGGCTGGTGCGCCTAGTCTCGAGGCTGTCCTAGGCAGGCCGCTCGTCGCGTCCGTCGCGCGGCTCCGGTAGTTCTTGGTTGTGGCCAGAATCGCGATTGACCTGCCGCCGCTCGCGCGGGGCCTATCGGCCAGGCTCCTCGTCCTCACCATCATCTTTGTGCTGATCGGCGAGGTCTTTATCTACGTTCCCTCAATCGCGCGCTTTCGCCAGGAGTACCTTTCCCAGCGGATCGCAGCCGCACGCCTCGCTGCGCTGACGGTCGAGGCGATCCCCGACCAGATGGTCGACCAGGCGCTTGGCTACGAGCTGCTGCGCCATGCCGGCGTACGGGCCATCTCGCTAAAGCGCGAGGGCAGCCGCACCTTCATTCTCGCCGATGAGATGCCGCAAGCGATCGCCGCCACCTACGATCTCGACGGCGCCATGATCTTCGGCCTCATCCGTGACGGCTTCGAGACGCTTTGGCATTCGGACTGGGAGGCGATCCGTGTGGTCTCACGCTCGCCCAAGGATCGCGACCCGGTCTGGGTCGACGTCGTGGTCGACGCCCAGCCGCTGCGGCGCGCCATGCTCGAATACTCGGAACGCATTCTCGTGCTGTCGCTCGTGCTCGCCGGCATCACCGCGACCATGATCTATCTGAGCATCCATTTCCTCCTGGTGCGCCCGATGCGCCGGATGACCCAAAGCCTCGTGAGCTTTCAGCGCGACCCCGAGAACCCGGCGACCGACATCCGTGTCACCACGCGAGGCGATGAGATCGGCGTTGCCCAGCGCGAGCTGAACCGGTTGCAGGGAGAGGTGCGTCAATCGCTCCGCCGGCAGGCACGGCTCGCCGGTGTCGGCGCCGCGGTCAGCAAGATCAACCACGATCTGCGCAACATGCTCTCGACCGCCGCCGTGTTGACCGATCGGTTGGCGTTCACCCGTGATCCCGAGGTCCAGCGCCTGGCGCAGCCTCTGCTTCATGCGCTCGACCGCGCGATCAATCTGTGCGCCCAGACGCTTGCCTTTGCGCGGGCCGATGAAGCACACCCCGCGCCACAGCGCTTTGCGCTTCGCGCCCTGGTGGATGAGGTAGCGGCCGACCTGTTGACACAGAGCGATGGCCAGGTTGGCTGGCGCAATGCGGTGCCTGAGCCGCTTGAGATCGAGGCCGATCGCGATCAGCTCTTTCGTGCGCTATTCAATTTGGTGCGCAACGCCGCCGAGGCGCTCCACGGCGCCAATGGCGGCTCCTCCGCCCCGGCGCGCGCAGGGCTGATCACCGTCGAGGCGCTGGCGGAAGTCGATCGAGTGACGATCGATGTCATCGACAACGGCCCCGGTTTGTCTGAGAAGGCGCGCGCCCATCTGTTCGAGGCCTTCACCGGGGCCGGACGAAGCGGCGGCACAGGCCTCGGCCTCATCATCGCGCGCGACCTCGTGCGCAACCATGGCGGCCAGTTGAGCCTGGCTCGCACCGGGGCTGAGGGCACGATCTTTCGTATCGTATTGCCCGTGCGCCGTGCGCGTTCGGCCGCGGCTTAACCAAGCCTCAAGCTTTGCACGACGATTCCTCAGGCGCGTTTACCGGGGCGTAAGTGCTCCAGGCGCACAATCCGGGGCTGCGGGGCGAAGCCTACCGGAGTTGCGCCATGTCCGACATCACGAGCTTTGGTCGGGACCACCCGACGGGGCCTGCCCCTGGTTCTGCCCCTGGTTCTGCCGCTGAGGCAGCCACGGCGCCGGCCGAGGGCGCGCGCTGGCAGTCCCACCCGGTCGATTTCGGGTTCAGCCTGTTCGGCACCTATGTTCGCCTGGTCGCGGGCCGCGAGCGGCGCTCGGACACGCGGCGCGAACAGGAGCGCTCGAGCCGCCCGCTTGGCACGATCGGCAACATGCTGTTCGCCGGCTCGCTCTCGGGCATCGTGTTGACCGTGCTGATCGTGGTTGCGCTGGTCTACAGCTCGGTGCTGTCCGAGTAGCCCTTAGTCCAGCGCTAGCACGGCGCATTTCAGATAGGTCGATTCGGGCAATGCGGTGTGGGCCGGGTGATCCGGCCCGGCGCCCGCGATTCGGATGAGCCGCCCGACGCGGCCGGCATCGCGCAGGCCCGCGTGCACCGCCTCCAGGAACGAGATCTGATCGACATGGTGCGAGCATGAGGCGATCACCAGATACGCCTCGCGCGCGCAGCAACCGGCCGCAAGGCGTGTAAGCTTGCGATAGGCCTTGAGCCCCGCAGGCAGGGTCTTGCGGGTCGCGGCGAAGGCGGGCGGGTCGGCGATCACGAGCCCAAAGGCGCCCGCGTGTTCGGCCTTGGTCTTGGCCAGCCAGTCAAACACATCGGCCACTTCGAAACGCACACGTGCCGCGACGCCGTTGAGCGCGGCGGCCCGTTCCGCAAACGCAAGAGCCGGCTGCGAGCTGTCGATTGCCAACACGTCCGCCGCGCCGGCCACCGCCGCACGAAGCGCGAAGCCGCCGGTGTGGCAATAGAGATCGAGCACGCGCCGGTCGCGAGCGAGGCGCGCCACGAAATCGCGGTTGTCGCGCTGATCGTAATACCAGCCGGTCTTTTGACCATGGCCGAGGTCGGCGAGAAAGCGCACGCCCGATTCATCAATCTCGACCGGTCCTTCCAGCGTGCCGATGATCTCGGCCTCCGCGCGTGCCAGGCCCTCGAGCTCGCGCACCCCGCTGTCCCGCCGCAACACGATCGCGCGCGGCGACAGAACATGCTTGAGCGCGGCGGTGAGTTGGACCACCAGGCTTTCCATGCCGGCGCTGTTGAGCTGCACCGCGAGTACGTCGCCGTAACGGTCGATCACGAGCCCCGGCAAGCCATCAGCCTCGGCGTGAATCAGCCGGTAATGCGGGCCGGCATAGAGCGCCGCGCGGAGCGCGAGCGCGCGGCTCAGGCGGACGGCGAAGAACGCCTCGTCGATCGCGGCGTCGGGATCGGCGCTCAGGAGGCGCCCGGCGATCAACGAGTGCGGATTGAAGGTCGCGACGCCCAGTCGCTCGCCGCCGGCATCGATCACGGTGGCGAGCGTGCCCTTGGGCAGGCGCTTGGTCGCCTCATCCATGCGGATTTCGTTCGAGAAGATCCACGGATGGCCCTGGCGCAGCCGCTTGCTGTGCCCGGCCAGCAAATGGATCTCGGCGCGCTCGGGGTTCATGGCGCTCGCTTAATAGCCTTTGGCGGCGCCCTCGCGCCTCGGGTCGGCGCCACCTTCGAGGCGACCGTTGCGGAAGTGGATGCCCTGGAGCCCGCTCCGCTGCTCCTTGACCAACACCCTGTGGCCGAGCGTGATCAATGCCTGTTCGAGGCTGGCGGCCGAAGTGCCTGCCTCCAGCTCGGTCTCCGCATTGCGGTTTTGCACGTGCGGCAGGTCGATCGCCGCCTGGATATCGAGCCGCCAGTCGATCAGCCCGATCAGGGTCTGCGCGACATAGCCGATGATGCGCGGCCCGCCCGGCGAGCCAAGCGCGTACTCGAGCTGGCCGTCCTGATCGAACACGAAGGTCGGCGACATCGATGAGCGCGGGCGCTTTGCCGGCTCGACCCGATTGGCGACATCGCGTCCATCCTCGGTCGGCTTGAAGGCGAAATCGGTCAGCTGGTTGTTGAGCAGGAAGCCGCGCACCATAAGATAGCTGCCAAAGCCGCGCTCGATGCTCGAGGTGAAGGTCACCACATTGCCCGCCGCATCGGCCACCACGAGGTGGCTGGTCGATTCACCTTCGCGCACCGTGCCATCGCCGCGCATGGCCAGCATGCCGGAGCCCGGCGGCGTGCCGGGTTCGGCCTTCTCCATGGTACGCGCCGGGTCGATCAAGCGCGAGCGTGCCGCGAGATAATCGGGGTCGAGCAGGCCTTCGAGCGGAATCGCAATATGGTCGCTGTCGGCGAGATAGCGATTGCGGTCGGCGAAGGCGAGCCGGCTGGCCTCCGCAAACAGATGAGCTGCCTGGGCCGAATTTGGCGACAGGGCCGCGAGATCGAAGCGCTCGAGCAGTTTCAGGATTTGCAGCACCGTGGTGCCGCCGGAAGAGGGCGGGCCCATGCCGCAGATTAAGTGTACGCGGTAGGTGCCGCAGAGTGGCGGCCGGCGCACCGCCTCATAGGCCGCCATGTCGGCGGCGGTCATGCGCCCCGGGTTTTCGCTCGCGCCGCGCACCGCCGCAACGATGTCATCGGCAATCGGCCCCTCGTAGAACGCCGTCGCGCCGCCCGATGCGACCAGCCTGAGTGTTTCCGCGAACTCCTTGTTGGTGAGGCGTGTGCCGGCCGGCTTCGGCGTGCCGTCGGGCCTAAAGAAATAGGCGCGGGTCTCCTCGAATGTGTCGAGGCCCTCGGTTTCGGCAATCGACCTGCCCAGTTGCGGCGAGATCTCGAAGCCCTGCGCGGCGAGCGCGATCGCGGGCTCGAACAGTCGGACC
>VGET01000081.1 GCA_016869195.1 Alphaproteobacteria bacterium
CGACAGGCTCAGGATGAGGCGAAAAGTGGCCCTCATGCTGAGCTTGTCGAAGCATGAGCGCGCACGAGACCGCGATGTAGGACGATGATCTACGACGAACTCAAGATCCTCACCGGCGGCGACCGCTATGTCACGGTCGAGTTCGGCAATGAGCTGACGCTCGATCTCAACTTCATGGCGCAGGGCCTGGCCAAGGCGCTGGTCGAGCAGAAGGTCACGGGCGTGATCGAGACCGTGCCGTGCTTCGCCTCGCTCCTCGTGCATTACGACCCCGAACGCATCCGCCATGGCGATCTCGCGCGCGAGCTCCTGCGCATGGCGGGCCAGCTCGGCAGCATCGAGAACGTCACGCTCGACAGCCGGCTGCACTATATCGAGGCGCACTATCTCGATCCCTGGACCAAGGCCTGCATCGACGACTATTCAGCCAAGATCACGCCGAAGGAATATGACCCCGCCTTCGTCGCACGCATCAACGGGCTGAAGGACGCCGAGCATCTGGCACGCGTGCACGCCGCGACAGAGTACTGGGTGTCTGCGATCGGGTTCTATCCCGGCATTCCGGCGATGATGGCGCTCGACCCGCGCTGCGTCGTCTCTGCGCCCAAATACAACCCGCCGCGCACCTTCACGCCGGCGGGCACGATCGGCATGGGCGGCGTCTCCAACACGATCTACGGCGTCGAATCTCCCGGCGGCTATCAGCTCTTCGGCCACACGCCGGTGCCGATCTGGGACCCGAAGCGCCGCTTCAAGCGCGCGTTCGAGGGCGGGCTCGTGCTGCTCCGCGCGGGTGACCGCGTGCGCTTCATTCCGGTCGGCCGCGAGGAACATGGCGAGATTGCGCGGCTGGTCGCCGAGGGCCGCTATGTCCACAAGATCGAGGGTTATCAGCGCTTCTCGGTGAAGGCCTATAAGGCCTGGGTCGCGGGGCTGGACAAGACCCAGCGCCCTTAGGCCGCCGCGCGGTCGCTCTGGATGGCCCGGTCAAGCCGGGCCATGACGAATTGTCGGGGCGCTCTACTTCTTCATTTCGTCATCCCCCGGCTCGACCGGGGGATCCAGAGCCACAAAGTCGGGACGCACCGCTTTCCCCGACAACTACCGCCCCTGTAGCACCTTCATCGCCTCGCTGTGGAGCGCGGCGTCACCGGCCGCGAGCACGCGCCCTCCCTCGGCGCACGAGCCACCGTCCCAGTCCGTCACGACGCCCCCGGCGCGCTCGACGATCGGGATCAGCGCCTGAATGTCCCACGGCGCCATGCTAGCCTCGACCACGAGGTCGACGAAGCCGTGGGCCAGCATGCCATAGGCGTAGCAATCGGTGCCGAAGCGGCGGAGCGAGACGCGGCGCACCAGCCGGTCGAACGCCTCGCGCTCGGGCCCGGCCGCGAACATGTCGGGCTCGGTGCAGCACAGCGCGGCGTCGGCGAGGCGCGCGCAGGCCCGAGTCTTCAGCCTGGTCGTGCCCAGGAATGCGCCGTCGGGCCCGCCGGAGAAGCGCTCGCGCAGGATCGGCTGATCCATCACGCCGAGGACCGGCCGGCCGCCGTCATTGAGCGCGATCAGCGTGCCCCAGGTCGGCAGGCCGGTAATGAAGGCCTTGGTGCCGTCGATCGGGTCGATCACCCAGGTCAGGCGCGCGCCCGGATTCTCGTGGCCGTGCTCCTCACCCAAAATCCCATGATCGGGATGAAACGCCTTGATCAGTTTTCGTATCGCCGCCTCGGCGCCTTGGTCGGCGGCGGTTACCGGCGAGTATCTGCCCTCACCTTTGTCTTTTTTGTCTGTAACTTCGAGACCACTTCGAAAGTAAGGCCGAATCACCTCGCCCGAGGCATCCGCGAGCCGGTGGGCGAACGACATAAGCTCTCGCAGGGCCTGATCCGTTAACGCGCTCATGCCACCCCCCAACTCGATTCAGCCACTTGGCTCGTCGATTTCGAGGCGTCGGAATTAGGACAAAGCCCCTGCCCAACCCGCCGCGCCCTTGCTACTCTCCGCGCCCTTGCCGGCACCGGGCATTGAAGGCGCGTATCCGCGCGTCCCCGCCTTGCGGCCCCGAATAGCGGAGAAATTGGATGTACGACAAGCTTGGTCTTTATATCGACGGCAAATGGCGCCCCTCGCACTCGGGCCGCACCTTCAAGATCCTGAACCCGGCGACCGAGGAAGTGCTGGGTGAGCTGCCGAACGCCGACTCGCGCGATCTCGACGACGCGCTTGCCGCCGCCAAGAAGGGCCTCGAGGTCTGGCGCAAGACGACCGCCTGGGAGCGCACCAAGGTCATGCGCAAGGTCGCGGATATCCTGCGCGAGCGGAATGAGACGATCGCGAAGACCCTGACGCTCGAATCCGGCAAGCCGATTGCCGAGGCCCGGCTCGAGGTGGGCGCGGCGGCCGATCAGTTCGACTGGTTCGCCGATGAGGCGCGCCGAATCTACGGCCAGACCATCGAAAGCCGCATGCCGAACGTGCGCAACTTCCTGCGCTACGAGCCGGTCGGCGTGGTCGCGGCCTTCACCGCGTGGAACTTTCCGGTCGTGCTGGTCGCGCGCAAGATCGCGCCGGCCCTGGCCGCCGGCTGCTCGATCATCGTCAAGCCGGCCGAGGACGATCCGGCCGCAGGGCTCGCGGTGGTGCAGGCCTGCCACGATGCCGGCGTGCCGCCCGGCGTGGTGAACGCCGTGGTCGGTGACCCGCCGTTCATCTCGACGCACCTGCTGGCCTCGCCGATCACACGCAAGGTGACGCTCACCGGCTCGATTCCGGTCGGCAAGCAGCTCCTGAAGCTCGCGGCCGACACCGTGAAGCGCGCCTCGATGGAGCTCGGCGGCCACGCGCCCTTCATCGTGTTCGAGGATGCCGACATGACCCAGGCGGTCGAGGCCGGCGTCAAGACCAAGTTCCGCAATAATGGCCAGGTCTGTGTCTCGCCCACGCGCTTCTTCGTGCATGAGAGCAAGGCCGAGGATTTCACCGAGCGCTTCGTCGCCGGCGTCAAGAAGATCAAGATCGGCAACGGCCTCGATGCCGGCGTCGATGTCGGCCCGCTGATCAACAAGAAGCGGCTCGACTGGATCAACGACCTGGTCGAGGACTCGCGACGTAGCGGTGCCACCGTGCGCACCGGCGGCCAGCAGCCGTCGGGCTTCAACCGCGGCTATTTCTACGAGCCGACGGTCATCACCGGCCTCAAGGACGACCACAAGATCATGACGACCGAGCCGTTCGGGCCGGTCGCGCTGATCACGACCTTCAAGGATTTCGACGAGGTGATGCGCCGCGCCAACCAGCTGCCGTTCGGCCTCGCGTCCTACTGCTTCACCAGGTCGCTCAAGACCGCGAACGAGGCCTATGAGCAGCTCGAGACCGGCATCGTCGGCGTCAATCACTGCGCGATCGCGACCGCCGAGCTGCCGTTCGGCGGCATGAAGGAAAGCGGCCTCGGCCGCGAGGGCGGCTCACTCGGCATCAAGGACTTCCTCGAGCCGAAATACGCCTCGATGCTGATGAACTGACGGTCAAGTCTTTTCGACCGCGTCATCCCGGCCGCAAGGCGAGCGCCAGGGACCTCAGGTCCCTGGTGAGCCTCGCGAGCCGGGACCCATCGCGCCGCAAGGCGAACCCAAGGCAAGATGGATTCCCGCTTTCGCGGGAATGACGAACGAGGGGGTTGAGCCACCGAACCTCCCCCATTCTGATGAGGCCGCCCTGCGTGGCTCTCAAAGGATGACGCCCCCCACGGCGAAATCGCCTTACCCTCACTTTCGGTTTGCCGCTCCCCGGCCCGTGCGCTTCAATGCGGGTTGCACACCGCCAAAGGGGGAGAACGGACATGGCGAACAGCGATCTTGCCTACATGGAGCTTCTCGAGCTCGGCGCCGCGATCAAGGCCAAAAAGGTCTCGTCGGTCGAGGCGACCCGCGCCATGTTCGAGCGCATCGAGGCGTTTGACGGAAAGCTCTACAGCTATTGCGCGCTGATGCGGGACTCCGCGGAGGCCGAGGCGAAGCGAGCCGACGCTGACATCGCTTCCGGCAAGCATCGCGGCCCGCTGCACGGCGTGCCGATCGCCGTTAAAGACCTGTGCGACGCCAAGGGCGTGGTCACCGCCTCCGGCATGCCGCGCATCAGGAGCAAGAATGTCGCGACCAAGGATTCGACCGCAGTCGCGCGCATGCGCGCCGCGGGCGCTGTCATCCTCGGCAAGCTCCAGCTCACCGAAGGCGCGGTCGCGCATCACCACCCCGACGTCACGGTGCCGGTCAACCCGCACAATGCGAAGTATTGGAGTGGCGCGTCCTCGAGCGGCTCGGGCGTCGCCACCGCGGCGGCGCTCTGCTATGGCTCGCTCGGCTCCGACACCGGCGGCTCGATCCGCCTGCCCTGCTTTGCGAACGGCGTCACCGGCATCAAGGCGAGCTGGGGCCGGGTCAGCAAGGCCGGCGTCGCCGCGCTCTCCTGGTCGCTCGATCATCTGGGCCCGATGGCCCGTAGCGCCGCGGATTGTGGCGCGATCCTCGGCGTGATCGCCGGCACCGACCCGGAGGACCCGACCGCGCTGCGCACGCCTGTGCCTGATTATCTCGCGGGCCTCGGCCAGGGGCTCAAGGGTATCCGCATCGGCTATGACGAGGCGTATTCGACCAGGCACGTCATTCCCGCGATCAGCAAGACCATCCGCGAGGCTTGCGACGTGCTGAAGGCGGCCGGTGCCGAGATCAAGCCGATCAAGTTCCCCTCGACCGATGAAGTGCTGGACGCCTGGTTCTCGATCTGCCCGCCCGAGTGCGCCGCCGCCCACGAAGCCACGTTCCCCGCGCGCGCGGGGGATTACGGCCCGGGCCTCAAGGAGATGGCAGAGGGCGGCTGGAAGACCACCGGCATCGCCTATGCGAAAGCACACAATGTGCGCATGATCTTCCGAGGGCAGTATGACGCCGTGTTCGACGACGTCGACGTCGTGCTCGCGCCGGCCGGCATGCGGTACACGCTCTCGGTCGCCGAGTTCGACAAGTTTGGCACAAAAGAGAGCGACTGGCCCGATCTCATTCGCTTCACCGCGCCATTCGACATGGCCGGCACACCGACCCTGCCGCTGCCCTCCGGCATCGACCCTGACGGCGTGCCGTTCGGCTTCCAGCTGCTCGCGCGGCACCTCAACGAGGCCGCCCTCGTGAAGGTGGGCGATGCCTATCAACGCGCGACCAAGCATCACAAGGTGCGGCCGAAATTGGCGCCCTGAGCGAAGGATCATCACGGTCATGAGCGAGAAACGCGATTGGGCCCAGCTCGAGCGCTGGGACCGCAACTACTACCTGCATTCGACCCAGGCGGCGGCGGAGCATGTCTTCACCGCCGTTGATTCGATGGAGGGCAATTATTTCACGCTGTCGGACGGCACGCGGCTCCTCGACTTTCAGAGCCAGCTGATCTCCGACAGCATGGGTCACCGCCACCCCGCGATCCACGGCGAGCTCAAGCGCGCGATGGAGCGCTATGGCCATGTGCTGTTCGGCCTCGCGAACGAATATCGCGCCCGCGCGGCCAAGCTGATCGTGGAAGACGTGCTTGGCCCCAATTCCTGGGCCGGGCGCGTGCGTGTCTTCGCCTCGGGCACCGATGCGGTCGAATGCGCGGTCAACATGGCGCGGCTCTACACCCGTCGCACCGTGATCCTGACCCAGGCGCATTCGTTCCACGGCATGGTCATGGGCTCGACCATGATGCGCGGCTATCGCAACAACCTGACGCCGCCGGGCGATCTCAACGCAGTGCAGGATGTGCCGGGCTTCCCGCCGCACGGCTACATCCCGATCCCGCCGCCCGAGCCCGAGGATTATCAGGCGAATGGACCCCTGCCCTCGATCGTTGCGACCGAGCAGATCCTGCGCGCGCTCGGGCCGGAGAACGTCGCGGGTGTCATCACCGAGCCGATGCTCGGCGGCGGCGGCACCTTCCCGCACAAGGACTACATGCCGGCGCTCGTCGGCCTCGCCCGCAAATACGGCATTCTCTGGATCGATGACGAGGTGATCACCGGTTTCGGCCGACTCGGCGAGTGGTTCGGCTATCAGCACTGGCCCGGCATCGCGCCCGATATCCTGGCTGGCGGCAAGGGCGCCAATTCCTGCGCGCTGCCCGTGGGGGTCGTTGTTGCAAGCAAGCCAATCTCCGAGCACTTCGAGCGCGCGCGCTGGTGGAGCGGCTCGACCTGGGACGGTCATCCGCTGGTCTGTGCCACCATCGTCGGCAATCTGGAATACATGCTGGCCAACAACATGATCCAGCAGGTGCGCCAGAAGAGCGCGTATTTGCGCGAGCGGCTGGACACGCTGAAGCCAAAGCATCCCTCGATTGGGCGCATCTCGGGGCGCGGGCTCTTCCAGGTGATTGACCTGGTCAACCGCGAGGGCAAGCCGATCATCCCCGAGGACCGATTCAGCGCGTTCACCGGCGACCTCTCCGAGCACCCGAACGTGATCGTCTACAAGGAGACCGGCAAGCGCGGCGTCTTCCTTGGCGGCTTCACGCCGAACACATTGAAGCTCGGGCCGCCCTTCACCGTGTCGCAGGATGACATCGACCTCGCGGTCGATGCGCTTGACGCCGCGCTCGACGTGGTCGACGCCAAGTATCACGGCAGGGGCAAGCCGAATTGAGTGTTGTTCCGTTGACGCGACGTTGCTTGTTCGTCGTACTGAGCTTGTCGCAGGAAGAGGATGGCGAACGGACTTGGATCGTCACCCGGTCCTCATGCTGAGCCTGTTGAAGCATGAGGACTGAAGCACCCGCTACGCTCTAGCCGCCCCCTTGTCCTACGTCTCTCGACGGGCGCAGGACGAGGCGGCGGGCAGAGACATCCGCACAATCCTGCCTTCTCGATGCCGATCTCGAACTAGGCGGAGGGCTTGCTCCGCGACGCCCACTTTTGCGCTGGTCGCTGGCGTGACCGTCAGGCAGGATTGTAGGACATTTTCCGCGCGGTCGAGCGCGATAGGAGCACACGCGATGAAAGCAGCCGTCTTCCATGGCCTCGGCAAGCCGCTCTCGATCGAGACCGTGCCCGACCCGGTGTGCGGCCCGGGCGATGTGCTGATGAAGGTGAACTATTGCGGCATCTGCGGCTCGGACCTGCACGCGACGCAGGAAGGCGTGTTCGTGGTGCCGGACGGCACGATCCTCGGCCACGAGGTGGCGGCCGAGGTGATCGAGGTCGGCAAGGATGCAAAGGGGCTCTTCAAGGTCGGCGAGCGGGTGACGACGATTCCGGTCAATGCCTGCGCGAATTGTGGGCGCACCTGCCGGCTTGGCCTCGGCATCCACTGCCCCAACAACCAGATCACCGGGTTCGGTATTCCGGGCGCCTATGCCGAGTATTTGCGCGCCGACGCCCATCACGTGCTCAAGCTGTCGAACGCGGTGACCGACGAGGAGGCCGCGATGGTCGAGCCGCTCGCGGTCGGCTTTCACGCGGTCGAGCGCTCAGGGATGAAGCCGGGCGCCAATGTGCTCGTGCTCGGCGCCGGGCCGATCGGCCTTTCCTGCGCCCTCTTCGCGCACTTCGCCGGCGCACGCAAGGTGGTGGTGAGCGAGATGGCGCCCAGTCGGCGCGCGCGCGCGCTCAACTTCGGCGCAACCCACACGATCGACCCGGGCGAGGCACTGGTGCCCGAGCAGTTCGCCTCGATCGCCGGCGGCGCGCCCGACCTCATCTTCGAGTGCGTCGGCGTCAAGGGCCTGATTCAGAGCTGTATCGAGATGCTGCCGCCCTTCGGCAAGGTCGTGGTGGTCGGCGTCTGCATGCAGCCGGATACGATCGTGCCGATCTCGGGAATCTTGAAGGAGGCCGCGGTGCAGTTCGTGCTCGGCTATTCCAAGCGCGATTTCGAGATCGTGATCGACTTGCTCGCGGCCGATCGGGTCGACCCCATGCCGATGCTCACCAACAAGGTGGATTTTGCCGCGCTGCCGGCGGCCTTCGAGGCGCTGCGCAAGCCGACCGACCAATGCAAGGTCATGCTCAAGACGAGCCGATCGACGAGACGGAGGACTCAAGGATGAAGCGACTTGAGGGCAAGACGGCGCTGATCACCGGCGCCGGCACCGGCGTCGGCCGCTCCTGCATGCAGATCTTCGCGCGCGAGGGCGCCACCGTGTTCGGTGTGTCGCGCACGCAGGCGAACCTCGACGAGTCGCTCGCGCTGGTCAAGAAGGCCGGCGGCCAGGGCCACGTGTTCGCGGCCGACCTCTCCAATCCCGAGGGCGCCGAGAGCGCGATCAAGGCCGCTCAAAAGGCCATGGGCGGTCGGATCGACATCCTCGCGAACATTGCGAGCGTCGGCTATAGCTGGCTCGACAAGAGCCCGGATTCGATGAACGACGTGGTCAACACCCCGCCCGACAAGTGGCATGAGGTGATGGCGCTCAACCTCGATACCTGCTTCTACATGTGCCGCGGCGTGATCCCGATCATGCAGAAGCAGGGCGGCGGCTCGATCGTCAATGTGGCGAGCATCTCCGGCATGCTCGGCATGCCTGTCGCCCACACCTACACCGCCGCCAAGGCCGGCATGATCAATCTGACACGCTCGATCTGCGTCACCTACGCGAAGGACAGGATTCGCGCCAACGCCGTCTGCCCGGGCTACACCGACACGCCGATGATCGCCAAGGTGATGTACCTGTTCGACGACAAGGAGGCCGCCGAGCGCCTGACGCCCATGGCGCGCGCCGGCACGCCGGATGAGATGGCGCTCGGCTGCCTCTATCTCGCGTCCGACGAAGCGTCCTACACCACGGGCGCGGTGCTGGTGATCGATGGCGGCACAAGCGCGCGGCAATAGGGCAGTCCCGTTGTCTGCGACGCTTCTGCACTCGGCTCCACCCTCACCCCAATGAAAGCCGCGCTCATTACCACGCCCGGGCGGATCGAGGACATCGCGCTCGGCGAGATCGCGGAACCCGCCTGCCCGCCCGATGGCCTGCTCGTGCGGGTGCATGCCGCCGGCGTCAACTTTCCTGACGTGCTGCTTGCGCGCGGACAATATCAGGAGAAACCGACGCCGCCCTTTGCGCCCGGCCTTGAGCTCACGGGCGTCGTCGAGGCGGTCGGTCCGGAGGCCGGCGGGTTCAAGCGCGGTGACGCGGTGATGGCGACGACAAGCCAGGGTGGCTTCGCCGAGCTGGCCGCGGTCAAGGCAAGCCTCGCTCTGCGGTTGCCAGCGGGAATCCCGCTCGATGTCGCGGCGGCGGTGCCAATCACCTATGGCACGACGCTCCATGCCTTCACCCAACGCACGACGCTGGCCAAGGGCGAGACCCTGCTCGTCCTGGGCGCAGCCGGCGGCGTTGGCCTCGCAGCCGTCGAGCTTGGGCGCCTCCTTGGCGCCCGCGTGATCGCCGCGGCCAGCACGGAGGAGAAGCGCAAGGCGGCCCTCATGGCCGGCGCCCACGACGCGATCGACGAGGCGCCGGCGGAGCTGGTTCAGCGCATCAAGTCGCTCACCGGCGGCAGAGGTGTCGATGTGGTCTACGATCCGGTCGGCGGCGACCTGTTCGACCAGGCGATGCGTTGCCTCGCCCCAGCGGGGCGGATCCTCGTGATTGGCTTCGCCGGCGGGCGCATCCCCGAGCTCAAGACCAACCGGCTGCTGCTGAAGGAGTGCAGCGCGATCGGCGTCTATTGGGGCGCCTTCGCGCGCCGTGAGCCTGAGGCCAATCGCGCCAACTTCGCGCGTCTGATCGATTGGCTGAAGACCGGCGCCATCCGCCCGCCGATCTGGCAGCGCTTCACGCTCGCAGAAGTGCCCCAGGCTCTCGCCTCGCTCGCCGAGCGCCGCGTCATCGGCAAGGCGGTCGTGGTCGTTCGGCCGAGCTAAGTAGCGGCGATAGTGCCGATACAAGTGACACGGGCCTCATCCTTCGACAGGCTCAGGATGAGGCAGATTCCTTGTACCCTCATGCTGAGCTTGTCGAAGCATGAGTAGCACGTCATCGTGATCCAATCCCTTTGTTTTGAGGGACATTAGCGCCATGGTCGTCACCACCGAGGTTCGCGCGGCCCATCGCTTCGATGAAGCGGCGCTGCGCGACTACTTACGCGAGCGCCTCGGCGGCATCGGGCGCGAGAGCTTCACGGTCCGGCAGTTCACCGTCGG
This sequence comes from Alphaproteobacteria bacterium, assembly GCA_016869195.1. GTDB lineage: Bacteria > Pseudomonadota > Alphaproteobacteria > UBA828 > UBA828 > SHWC01. Next base: position 10,164 of record VGET01000081.1, read on the forward strand.
GCAGTCGAACCCGACCTTCCTGATCGAGGCCGACGGCGTCAGGCTGGTGCTGCGCAAGAAGCCGCCCGGCCCGCTATTGCCTTCCGCGCATCAGATCGAGCGCGAATTTCGCATTCAGGATCCGCTGCGCGGCTCCGGCGTGCCGGTGCCCGAGGTGCTGCTGCTGTGCCGCGACGAAAGCGTGATCGGCACCGGCTTCTACGTCATGCGCCACGTCGAGGGGCGCATTACGCAGGACCCGGCGCTGCCCGGTTTCACACCGGCCGAGCGCGCGGCGATCTATGAGTCGATGAGCGACACCTTGGTCGCGCTGCACAAGGTGGATTGGCAAGCGCTTGGCCTTGGCGATTTCGGCAAGCCCTCGGGCTATATCGCGCGGCAGATCGCGCTCTGGTCGCGCCAGTACGAGGCCTCGAAGCGCGAGCCCGTGCCCGCCATGGACCGGCTGATCGAGCGCCTGCCGACGCTGATCCCGCCCGGCGATGAAACAACCATTGCGCATGGCGACTATCGCATGGGCAATCTCATCATTCACCCGAGCGAGCCCCGCCTCGTCGCGGTGCTCGATTGGGAGCTCTCGACGCTCGGCCATCCGCTCTCCGATCTCGCCTACAACTGCATCGCGTATTATCGGCAGGCCGGCATCCCTTTGCAGCCGGGCCTACTCGGGCTCGACATCGCTGCGCTCGGAATCCCCAGCGAGACCGATTATGTCGCGCGCTACGCGGCGAAGCGCGGCATCGGACGGATCGAGCGCTGGCCGTTCTATGTCGCTTTTGCGCTTTTCCGCCTCGCCGCGATCGCGCAAGGCGTCTATGACCGCGGCCTCAAGGGCAATGCCAGCGCCCAGAATGCCCCGGCCTATGGCGCGACCGTGCCCGAGCTCGCCGGCACCGCACTCAAGCTGATCGACACGCTCTGACTCGACGCCTGACGGCGTTTCGCTGATTGTCCAACCCTGTTAGGCTTTCCCCGTGACCACAGGCGCGTAGATGCCGGTCGAACCACGGGAGGGCAGTCCATGAGCGGCAAAGAGGCTTATCAGGCACTGGTCGACAACTACTATAACGGCATGTACCACGGCGACCCCGAGCTGATCCGCAAGGCGTTTCACCCCGAGGCGCGGCTACAGGGCATCATGGCCAGCAAGTTCTTTGCCGGCATGACGCGCGAGAGTTTCTGCAAGTTCGTGACGCTCATGCCGAAGCCGGCCGACAAAAAGGACAAGCGTGACTGCTCGTTCGAGGTGCTCGACCAGACCGGCGATCAGGCCGTGCTCAAGATCACCGACTACATCTTCGGCGTCTGGTTCACCGACTATCTGAGTCTCCTGAAGACGCCAGAGGGCTGGCGCGTGCTCAACAAGACCTACTATTCCGACAAACTGCCCGAGGCACCGGACGCCGCGAAAAAATTGCTGACGGTGTAGGCCGTAAATTTTTTTCTCGTCATGGCCCGGCTTGACCGGGCCATCCATTGGACCGCACGCACGGAGGCGTTGGCAGACCCGACAACGAAGATGCAAAGACCGAAGGATGAGTTCTCCTTGGTGCCATTGTGTCTTTGTGGTCAGTCCGACTGGATGGCCCGGTCAAGCCGGGCCATGACGAATAGGCAGGCGGCTGGACGGGCGCGTATCAGATTCGTCATGCCTCACAGCACCTCATATACCGTGTATCGGGGCCCGGCGGGCAGGCGCTCGCCGGCGCCGATCGCGACCACGTTATTGAGCCAGCCATAGCGCTCGTCCGCCGTCTCGAAGAGCGGGTTGATGCGAAAATAGTAGAGGCTCGGGTCGACCGCCTCGCCTTTGTTGAGCCGCTCGATTACGTCCTTGGAACCGTGACGATAGCCGCGATAGGTGGTGAGGATGGACGCGCCGTCATCGGTTTTGAGCGTCAGGCGCACATCGAGCACGAGCGTGCCGTCATTCCTGATCAGCACCCAATCGCCGCCGCCCGGCAGGATCGCGCCCTTGAGCCGTTCGCCGTCGAACGTGCCGCCTTTGATGATCACGATGCGGCGATGGCCATAGGGCGTCTTGCCGTCGAGCTGGGGCGGCTCGAGCGTGATCGTCATGGTGAACAGATGGCGCATCTTTAGCTGCAGCATAGGAACGTCTCCCATCGACTTGTTTTCCGCTACCCCCCTCCCTATCCCTCCCCCGCAAGGGGGGAGGGAATAGGAGGCAGTGCCTCAATGTCTTGCCCCCTCCCCCTCGAGGGGGGAAGGGTTGGGGTGGGGGTGGAACTCGACGCGGCGTCGCGACTTCATCTC
>VGET01000082.1 GCA_016869195.1 Alphaproteobacteria bacterium
ACAGGCAGAGCAGGCGGAATGTAGGCCGGGAAGGGCGAAGCGTCAACCAAGGCCGACCCGCGAACCCCAGGGCAAGGGTTGACCGGCCATCATTATATGACCATAGTCATGCGACCATGGTCATGAAGAAATCCGCGACCACAACCCGTACCATCGGGGCCGGGGAGTTCAAGACCCACTGTCTGCGCCTGCTCGACGAGGTGCATGACAAGCACATCCGCCTGGTCATCACCAAGCGAGGCAAGCCGGTCGCCGTGCTGGAGCCGCCCGAGGCCCCCGCTACCTCCATTTTCGGCACCATGAAGGGGACTGGGCGGATCGTCGGCGACATCATCGAGCCAGTCGACGTTGAATGGGAAGCCGACGTGCCAAACCTGTTCCCCGATGAGCACAAGCGCGACTGAACTCCTGCTCGATACCCATGTCTGGATCTGGCTCGCGTTTGACGATCCGAAGCTTACGGGTTCGGCGCGGCGTGACATCAGCGAGGCGGCATCAAGTTCAAGCGTCGTCGTGCCTGCCGTCGCGGTGTGGGAGATCGCAATGCTCTCATCGCGCCGGAGGCTCGAATTGGACCTGCCGGTCGGCGAATGGGTCGGGAAGGCGCTATCCGGTGGGCAAGTCAGACTCGCAGAACTCACGACCGAGATTATGATCGAGGCCTATGACCTGCCGGCGCCGTTCCACGGTGACCCGGCCGATCGCCTGATCGTCGCGACCGCTCGACTTCGGGGCGCGACGCTGCTCACCCGCGACCGGCGCATCCTCGCCTATGGCGCGCTCGGCCACGTCAGGGTGAACCCGGCCTGACGCGAGGTAAGTCGCCCCGGTGGACGCATCCGGCTCCCCGCCCTATAACCCCTCCATGTCCGGCACGCCCTTCATCAAGATGCATGGCCTCGGCAACGACTTCGTCGTGGTCGACGCGCGCGCCCATGCGGTGGCGTTCTCGGCCGAGCAGGTGCGCGCGATCGCCAATCGCCGCCTCGGCGTCGGCTGTGATCAGCTGGTCGAGATCGAAAAGCCCAAGAGCCCGGACGCCGATGCCTTCATGCGCATCTGGAACGCGGACGGTGGCGAGGTTTCGGCTTGCGGCAATGCCTCCCGCTGTGTCGCCTCGCTCCTGATGAGCGAGGGACGGCGCCCGCGCGTGACGCTCGAGACCAAGGCCGGCCTCCTCGCCGCGGAGGCCCGTGAGGCGGGCCGCATCGCGGTCGACATGGGCAGGCCCCGGCTCGATTGGCGCGAGATCCCTCTAGCCCGCGCGATGGACACACTGCACGTGGATCTCGCGCGGGGTCCGCTGCGCGATCCCGTCGGCATCAGCATGGGCAATCCGCACGCCGTGTTCTTCGTGGCGGATGTTGCAGCAATCGACCTCGCGACGCTCGGGCCCGCGCTGGAGCACGATCCGCTGTTCCCCGAGCGCGCCAATATCGGCGTGGCGCAGGTGCTCGACCACACGCGCATTCGCCTGCGGGTGTGGGAGCGCGGTGCCGGGCTCACGCTCGCCTGCGGCACCGGCGCCTGTGCGGCCCTGGTCGCAGCCGTACGGCGGGGCCTAACCGAGCGGCGCGCGACGGTGACGCTCGATGGCGGCCCGCTCGAGATCGAGTGGCGGGCCGATGATCACGTCTTGATGGCCGGGCCGGTCGCGACCAGCTTCACCGGCGTGCTGCCGAACGGCGCCGCGTCATGAGCGGGGTTGAGATCATCAGCTTCGGTTGCCGCTTGAATGCCTATGAGGCTGAGGCGATGCGCGCCAAGGCGGGCGAGGCGGGCCTGAGCGATGCCGTCATCGTCAACACCTGCGCGGTCACGGCCGAGGCCGAGCGCCAGGCGCGCCAGGCCATTCGCCGGGCCCGGCGCGAGCGCCCCGGCGCCCGCATCATCGTCACCGGCTGCGGCGCGCAGATCGATCCCACGCGCTACGCCGCCATGCCCGAGGTCGATCGCGTGATCGGCAATCGCGAGAAGCTCGAGGCAACGAGCTTCCTGCCGGTTGCCACCGAGCGCGTCGTGGTGGATGACATCATGGCTGCGCGCGAGACCGCGTCGCATCTGATTTCGGGCTTCGAGAGCCGGGCGCGCGCCTTCGTGCAGGTGCAGAACGGCTGCGACCACCGCTGCACCTTCTGCATCATCCCCTTCGGCCGTGGCCCGAGCCGGAGCGTGCCCGTGGGCGAGATCGCGCGCGAGGTCCGCACGCTCGTCGAGCACGGCCACCGCGAGGTTGTGCTTTCAGGCGTCGATCTCGGCGCCTATGGGCTCGATCTGCCCGGGCGGCCTCCGCTCGGCCAGATGGTGCGTCGCCTGCTCGCATCGGTGCCGGACCTGCCACGGCTTCGCCTGTCCTCGATCGATCCGGTCGAGATCGATGCGGAGCTCGAGCGCCTGTTTGTCGAGGAGCCACGGCTGATGCCGCATCTGCATCTGAGCGTGCAGGCGGGCGATGACCTGATCCTGAAGCGCATGAAGCGGCGCCATGTGCGCGCCGACGTGATCGCGCTGACCACGCGACTGCGCGCGGCGCGGCCTGAGCTTCGCTTCGGCGCCGATCTGATCGCGGGCTTCCCGACCGAGACGGAGGAGATGTTCGTCAACTCGCTTCGCCTTGTGGACGAAGCGGGGATCGATCATCTGCACGTCTTTCCCTATTCCGAGCGCCCGGGCACGCCGGCGGCGCGCATGCCCGCGGTGCCAGTTGCGCTGCGGAAGGAACGGGCTGGCCGCCTCCGCTCACGCGGGGAGCAGCGGCTGCGCGCGGCGATCGACGCGACGCTCGGCGCCACCGTGTCGATCCTGGTCGAACGTGATGGCGAGGGGCGAACGGAGCATTATCTGCCCACTCGGATCTCGAATGACGTGCCGCCCGCGGGCACCATCGTGTCGGCCCGCGCCGTCGCGCGCGACCGCGACATCCTGATTGCGCAGGTGAACGAGTGCGCCGGTGTCACCCCCCACCCAGCAACGCAGGCGTTGCCGCCTCCCCCTCATGGGGGAAGGGAACCGGAGGAGCGCGCTTCCCTTTGCTCCCTCCCCCTCGATGGGGGACGGAGGGGTGGGGGTGAAAGCAACAACACCCAACGCCTGTTCTGATGGCATGAGCGAATCGCCCGAAAAGGAGCGCCGCAAGGGCGGGCTGTTCGCGCGCCTGAAAGCCGGGCTCGCCAAGACCGCGCAGAGCCTGACCGGCTCGATCGGCGCAATCTTCACCGGGCGTAAGCTCGACCGGGCGATGCTGGACGAGCTCGAGGAGGCACTGATCGCGGCCGACCTCGGTATCCAGACCGCGAGCGACCTGGTCGAGACGCTGAGCAAGCAGAAGCTTGGCCGCGAGGTGACGGATGAGGAGGTGCGCACGGCCCTCGCGACCGAAATCGCCCAGATCCTCGCGCCCGTGGCGCGCCCGCTTGCGATCAACCCCAGCAACAAGCCGCATGTAATCCTGGTCGCGGGCGTCAACGGCACCGGCAAGACCACGACGATCGGCAAGCTCGCGAGTCAGTTTCGCGCTGAAGGCCGTTCGGTGACCCTGGTCGCAGGCGATACGTTTCGCGCGGCTGCGGTCGAGCAGCTGAAAATCTGGGGCAGCCGCGCCGGCTGCCCGGTGATCGCGCGCGCCGATACGGGGGCCGACGCGGCCGGCCTCGCCTTCGAGGCGCTCGAGGGCGCGCGCGTCGCCAAGACCGATGTGCTGATCATCGATACGGCTGGGCGGCTCCAGAACAAGGCGCACCTGATGGATGAGCTCAAAAAGATCGATCGGGTGCTGAAGAAGCTCGACCCCGCAGCACCCCACACCCGCCTCCTCGTGCTCGATGCGACCACGGGGCAGAACGCGCACAGCCAGGTCGAGGTGTTCAAGGAGGCGGTCAAGATTGATGGCCTCGTGATGACCAAGCTGGATGGCACCGCGAAGGGCGGCGTCGTGGTCGCGCTCGCCAAGCGCTTCGGGCTGCCGATCGTGGCGCTCGGTGTTGGCGAGGGCATCGATGATCTCAGGCCCTTCGAGCCCGACGGCTTCGCGCGGGCGCTGTTGGGACTCAACTAGTCGCTACCTCGCCTGCCACATAGTCGCCGCGCTGGCCGTCCGGGTTGCCGAAGGGCGCGCCGAGCGGCCGGCCGAGCGCGTCGCGGTAGTGGCCGAGCGCCCAATGCACAGAGGGGAAGGCGAGTGAGGCCCAGGGGATGTCGTTCCAGTCATAGAACGCGGCCTCGAGGGTCTCGGGCCCGATCGCGAGCGAGGCATCGGCCGAGCGCGCGCGGAATATGAGCTGCACCTGGCTGATGCGCGGCACGTTGTAGACCGCGAGCAGGCCCTCGATTTCGACCTTGGTGCCGGCCTCTTCCTCGGCCTCGCGGCGGGCGCCGGCCTCTGCGGTCTCGCCCAGCTCCATATAGCCGGCCGGAATGGTCCAAAAGCCGTGCTGCGGCTCGATCGCGCGCCGGCACAGCAGAATCCGGCCGTCGGGCGCGGTTGTCACCACGCCGACCACGATCTTCGGGTTGTCATAGCGGATGAAGCCGCAGCTGTTGCACACCAGCCGCGGCCGGTTGTCACCTTCCGGCACGCGCCGGTGGATCGGGCCGTCATTGTCGGGATAGCGCGGCATGGTGGGGATTATGGGGCGGGCGCGCGGGCGAAACCAGCGGCCCGGATCATGCTGCTGGGCCTCCTTCACGAGAGGTTAAGGGCCGCGGCCTTAGGCTCGGCTGCAGGGGACCACGCCCGCGCCCCCTTTGCTCCGTGTTGCCCGATTCTGGAGGTGCCAATTGGCCGCCACCTCGCCCAACCGGTCCGACAAGCCGCCGATCTGGCCCGAGACCGTGCCGACGCTCTACCCCTGTGCTTGGCAGGCGCTCGATCAGATCACGCGGGCGCTCGGCGTCAGCGATGCCCAGGGCAGACTATGTTATGCCAACGCGGCGATGCAGGCGTTGCTCGCGCGCCTCGATGGCGGAGAAGGGGACGGTGGCGCATCGTCCGACCTTGCAAGGCTTCTGGCCGGCGAGGCGGGGGCCATGAGCGCGCGCCGTGCCATCACCGACGAGAAGGCGCTGAATTTCGAGATCGAGGCGCGCGGCCGGCTCGGCATACGTACGCATCTCCGCGTCACGATCGACCCTCTGCCCGAGGGCATAAGCGGTGCCATGATCGTCGGCCCGCGGGCGCTCATCGCGGTGGATGATATCACCAAGGAGACCATGGCGCTTGAGCAGGCGCTTGAGCGCGAGCTCAGCCTCAAGGGCGAGATCGCGGCCCTCAAGGGCTCGCCCGAGCGCGGCGGCGACCACGCCGTCAGGCTAACGGAACTCGTCGATACGCTCGCGCTCGCGAAGGACGAGGCCGCCCGGGCCAAAGCCGCAAAGGCCGCGCTCCTCGCCATGTTGAGCCAGGAAGTCAGGACGCCGATGAACGGCGTGCTCGGCATGACCTGGCTCCTGCTCGAGACCGCACTCGATGAACAGCAGCGCGTCTATGCGCGGACCGCGCAGGAATCGGGCGAGGCGCTCCTCACCGTGATCAATGACGTGCTCGATGTTGCCAGAATCGAGTCCGGCGAGCTGGTGCTCGAGCAGATTCCCCTCGACCTGCAATCGGTGGTGCGTGCCGCCGAGCGATCGGTCGCGGCCAAGGCGGCGGAAAAGAGTGTCGCGCTGCGCGTCCGGTTCGACTCCGGCCTGCCGGTGCGGATCAAGGGCGATCCGGCGCGGCTGCGCCAGATGCTGCACAATCTCATCGGCAGCGCGCTCGGGTTCACCGACAAGGGGTCGGTGAGCCTCGTCGTCTCGCTCCGGCCGGCGAAACAAAGCGCCCCGACGCTCCGTTTCGAGGTTCGCGACACCGGCACGGGCGCTGCTGCGGAAAGCCGGGGCCGCCTCTTCGAGAGCGCGGCCCTGGGCGATCTCGCAGCGCTCTCGCCCCATGGCAGCGCCGGGCTCGGGCTCGCCGTCTGCCATCGCCTCGCGGCTTTGATGAAGGGCAGGATCGGCGTCGAGACCGACCCCAGGACCGGTGGCATCTCCTGGCTCGAACTGCCGTGCCAGCCCGTGGTCGAGGCTGGGCCGGGCCTGGTCGCGGCCGATCTCGGCCAGTTCCACGTGGTGGCGATCGCCCCGGCGGTCGACCGGCGGTCGCGCCTGATGAAGACGCTCGGGGCTGCCGGGGTGAGCGCGGAACCCGCGGTCTCGGTTGCCGATGGGCTGGCGCGACTGCGTAGCGGCGGTCACGGAGGCGCGCGTCGCCTCGTCGTGATCTTCGCCGCCGACGCCCTGGCCGAAGAGGCCGCCTTACTCGCGCGCGAGATCGGGCGGGATGCCGCATTGCATGGCGTCTCCCTGGTGCTGCTGGCACAGGCCGGCCTCCGCGGCGATGCGACGCGCAGTCGCGCGCTCGGCTACGCCGCCTATCTCTCCGAGCCCGCCGGTAGCGCGCTCATCGTGCGTTGCCTGCGCGAGCTTGATCGCGTGTCCGACAGCCCTTCGGACGCCGGGGCCGAGCCGATCACGGTCCATAGCCTGCGTGAGGCGGCGGGGCGCACGCCGGTCGCGCTGGTCGCTGAGGATCATCCGGTCAATCAGCGCTTGGCGGTCGCCTTCCTCGAGCGTCTCGGCTGCACGGCGGTCGTCGTCGGCGATGGCGCGGCAGCGGTTGAGCGCATCAAGGCCGGCGGCATCGACCTCGTGCTGATGGACGTGCAGATGAAGGGCATGGATGGGCTCGCGGCGACGCGGGCGATTCGGGCCCTCGGCAGCGAGGCCACGCGCCTGCCGATCATCGCCCTGACCGGCCACACCCAGCCGGGCGATGAGGAGCGTTGCCGTGCCGCCGGCATGGACGACTTCGTGCCCAAGCCGATCGAGCCCGAGCGGCTGAAGCGCACGCTGCTTCGCTGGGTGCGTCGAGGGTCCGCGGTAGCGCCGCCCGAGACACCTGAATTGACCGCGGCCGACCCAACCGCGCCCGTGCTCGATGGCTCCCTTCTTGATCAACTCGAAACCGCGATCGGCCAGAAGAGCGTACGCGAGCTGGTCACGATCTATCTCGACACCACCGATGAGCGGCTGGATGCGCTTGAGCGGGCGCTGGCTATTGGCGACTGCAAGGAAGTGGGCCAGGAGGCACATGACCTTAAGTCGACCTCCGGCAATCTCGGCGCCAGCCGTCTGTTCGCGCAGGCGCGTGCCCTCGAATCCGCCGCGCGGAAGCAGAAGACGGACGAGATCGCGCTGCTCGCCCGCCCGGTGCGCGATCAGTTCAACGCGGTACGTGCCGCATTTCTGGCGCGCTACCGCAATTGAGACGGTGCGCTTCCTTTTCTAGCGCCGCGGTTCCGGGCAAAGTGCGGCTATGGCCGCCGAGTCGCCAAAGTTCATGCGCCTGTTGCTTCAGGGTCGCCGCGCGCTCGCGCCTGCTCTGATTCTGTTGCTGATGGTGGCCCTGGCGCCGACCGGCCGCGCCGGCGAGCCGACCTGGCGCCATGGCCTGTCGCTGTTCGGCGCGCTGAAATACCCGACTGACTTCGCCCACTATGACTATGTGAACCCGAACGCGCCGAAGGGCGGCACGCTCAGCCAAGGTGCGGAGGGCACGTTCGACAGCCTCAACCCGTTCATCATCAAGGGTGTCGCGCCGACCACCTTGCAGGAACTCTGCTTCGACTCGCTGCTTGATTCATCGGCCGATGAGCCTGATTCGGCCTATGGCCTGATCGCCGAGGCCGTCTCGCTGGCCGGTGATCGTCGCTCTGTAAGCTTCCGGCTGAACCCGAAAGCGAAGTTTCACGATGGTGCCCCGATCACGGCCGAAGACGTCGCCTTCTCCTTCGATGCGCTGGTGAAGGAGGGCGATCCGCGCTTTCGACTGGTTTATGGTGATGTCGAGGCGGCAGAAGTGATTGCCCCGGGCGAAGTGCGCTTCCGCTTCCGCTCCACCGAGAACCGTAAAACGCCCCTGATCGTCGGCGCGATGCCGGTGTTCTCCAAGACGTTCTACGCGACCCGCAAGTTCAACGAAACGACCGTCGAGCCGCCGCTCTGCAACGGGCCCTATCGAGTCGCCAAGGCCGATATCGGGCGGACGATGGTGTTCGAGCGGGTCAAGGATTATTGGGCGGCCGCATTGCCGGTGCGGGTCGGTCGGCACAATTTCGACACCATTCGCTACGACTATTTCCGCGATCGCACGGTGATGGCGGAAGCATTCAAGGCAGGCACCTATGGCTGGCGCGAGGAGTTCACCTCGAAGACCTGGGCAACCGCCTACGACATCCCCGAGATCGCCGATGGTCGCGTCATCAAGGAGACGCTCGAAGACAACCGGCCCTCCGGCGTGCAGGCTTATTTCATCAACACGCGCCATGCCAGATTTGCCGATTGGCGCGTGCGCCAGGCACTGTCGTTCGCGTTTGATTTCGAGTGGGCCAACAAGAATCTGTTCTTCGATCAGTATGAGCGCATGGCGAGCTACTTCGAAAACTCGGACCTCGCCGCGCGCGGCATGCCTGCGCCCGAAGAGCTCGCTCTGCTCGAGCCCTATCGCGACAAGCTGCCGCCCGAGCTGTTCACCGAGGCCTTTGCGCCGCCCATGACCGATGGCTCGGGCGATGCGCGTGCCAATCTCAGAATCGCACGCAAGCTTCTGATCGAAGCCGGATTGAAGGTGGAAAACAGCGCGCTGATCGACCCTTCAACCGGCGAGCAGTTCGCGGTCGAGTTCCTCTATTTCGAGCCGGCGTTTGAGCGCATCATGGCGCCCTATGCGCGCAATCTCGAGCGGCTGGGCATCAAGGCCTTGCTTCGATTGGTCGATCCCGCGCAATACCAGGCCCGGCTGAAGAGCTTCGATTTCGACCTGATCGTGCAGCGCTATGTGCAGTCGCTCTCGCCGGGCGCCGAGCTCCGTGGCTTCTTCGGCAGCCGCGCGGCGGATGAGGACGGCAGCTTCAATCTCGCTGGCATCAAAGATCCGGTGGTCGATGCGCTGATCGAGAAAATACTCTCCGCACCCGACCGCCCCGCACTGCTCGCGGCCACCCGCGCGCTCGATCGCATCCTGCTGTTCGGCCACTACATGGTGCCGCAGTGGTATAAGGGCGGTCACAATCTGGTCTACTGGAACAAGTTCAGCCGGCCGGCCACGAAGCCGCGTTTTGCGCTCGGCCTTGATACCTGGTGGATCGATCCCGACAAGGCCGCGGCATTGAACGCGCGCGGGAAGGCCATAGATTGATCTCCGGTCGTGACCTTATCGGTTTGACCCCATCGTGCCTCGTTGTTCCCTTTTTCATGCCGAGGTAATGCGTCCCATGTGTCGACGTGCTCTCGCCGGTGTGTTTGCACCGCTCGCACTCGCCCTCGTGATCAGCAGCACCGCGGAGGCGGCCGACAGCGACCTCTATTCGAGTCACGGCATCGCCATGCACGGCGATCTGAAATACGGCCCCGATCAGCCGTACGTGTACGTCAATCCCGACGCGCCCAAGGGCGGCACGCTCAGGCTCTCGTCGGTCGGCACGTTCGACAGCCTGAACCCGTTCATCATCAAGGGTGTTGCCGCCGATGGCCTCGGCCTCGTCTTCGAATCGCTCATGGAGAGCTCGAGCGACGAGGCCTTCTCGGAATACGGCCTGCTGGCGGAGCGCATCGAGATGCCGGACAATCGCTCGTGGGTGATCTTTACGATACGGGCGGAGGCACGCTGGCATGACGGCACGCCAGTCACGGTCGATGACGTGATCTTTTCGTTCGAGACGCTGAAGGCGAAGGGTAATCCCTTCTATCGCCTGTACTACGCAAACGTCGACAAGGCGGAAGACCTCGGCGAGCGCCGCGTCAAGTTCTCTTTCTCAGGAGGTGAGAACCGTGAGCTGCCTTTGATCATGGGCCAGCTCGCGATCATCTCGAAGGCCTATTTCAGCACGCGCAATTTCGAAGAAACAACGCTTGACCCGCCGCTCGGCTCCGGCCCCTACAAGGTCTCTGCGGTGGAGAGCGGACGCTCGATCACTTTTGAGCGGGTCAAGGATCATTGGGGCGCCAACCTGCCGCGTTCGCGCGGGCGCTACAATTACGACGTGATCCGCTACGAGTATTATCGCGACCCGACGGTCGAGCTCGAGGCCTTCAAGGCTCACGCCTACGACTTTCGCGATGAGAGCTCCGCGAAGCAGTGGGCGACCGCCTATGTTGGTCCGAGCTTCGATAAGAAGCTTACCATCAGAGAAGAGATTCCGCACGAGCTGCCGACCGGCATGCAGGGCTTCGCATTCAACATCCGCAAACCGATCTTTGCCGACCCGCGGGTACGCGAGGCGTTTTCCTGGGCCTTCGATTTCGAATGGGCCAACAAGAACCTCTTCTATGGCGCCTATGCGCGCACGGAGAGCTATTTTTCGAACTCGGAGCTGGCATCATCGGGGCTGCCGAGCCCTGATGAACTGAAGCTGCTCGAGCCACTGAGAGCCGACCTTCCGCCTGAGGTGTTCACGACAGCGTACAGGGCGCCGGTGACGGATGGCTCGGGTAACAACCGCGCCAACCTCAGGCGCGCCGCGGAACTGCTCGACGCCGCCGGCTATGTCGTCAAGAGCGGCAAGCGGATCGACCCGAAGACCGGACAACCTCTAGCCATCGAGCTTCTGCTCGATAGCCCCGCCTTCGAGCGTATTGGCGGGCCCTACGCCAAGAGCCTTGCCCGCATTGGCATCGAGCTCAAGATGCGCTTGGTCGATTCGTCGCAATATGTCGAGCGTGTGCGCAATCACGACTTCGACGTGGTGGTGGGCAGCTTTGGCCAGTCACGCTCGCCCGGCAATGAGCAGCGCGAGTACTGGGGTACGATGGCCGCCGACGAACCCGGCTCGCGCAATATCATCGGCATCAAGTCCAAGGCGATCGATACGCTGATCGATCACGTCATTGCGGCACCTGATCGCGCCTCGCTGATCACGGCGACCCACGCGCTCGATCGTGCGTTGCTATTCGGGCACTATGTCGTGCCGCAATGGCATGTGCGCGTGTTCCGTGTGTCCTATTGGGACATATTTGGCCGCCCGGCAATCGCACCCAAATACGCGCTCGGCTTCACGGACACGTGGTGGATCGACTCCGCCAAGCAGGCGAGCCTGGATGAGCGGGCCAAGACGCTCGAACAACAATAGTCGACTCGCGCGCGCGCGCCGATGTTCGCCTACATCATACGCCGGTTGCTGCTGATCATCCCGACGCTGTTCGGGATCATGATCATCAACTTCCTGATCATCCAGGTCGCGCCCGGCGGACCGGTCGAGCAGATGATCGCGAAGCTGTCGGGCACCGCGGTCGATGCGGCGGTCAGGGCGGGCGCGTCTTCTGGCGGCGAACTCGCGGGCGGTGGAACCACGTCGCAGGCCACCGGCGCGGCGGCCGAGGTGTCGAGCCAATATCGCGGCGCACGCGGCCTTAGGCCTGAATTGATCAAGGAGATCGAGACGCTCTACGGCTTCGACAAGCCGCTGCACGAGCGCTTCATCCAGATGATGGGGCAGTATGTGCGCTTCGAGTTCGGCGACAGCTTCTTCCGCGACCGCAAGGTCGTCGACCTCGTGCTCGACAAGATGCCGGTCTCGATCTCGCTCGGCCTCTGGACCACGCTCATCGCCTATCTGATCTCGATTCCGCTCGGCATCCGTAAAGCCGTGCGGGACGGCACGCGCTTCGATATCTGGACCAGCGCGGTCATCTTCGTGGGCTACGCGATCCCGTCCTATCTGTTCGCGATCTTCCTGATCGTCGTGTTCGCCGGCGGCAGCTATCTCGATTGGTTCCCGCTCCGAGGTCTCGTGTCGAGCAACTGGGACGAGCTCTCGTTCTTCGGCAAGGTCGGCGACTATCTGTGGCATCTCGTGCTGCCGGTCGTCGCCATGACGATCGGCGGCTTCGCCACGCTCACCATGCTGACCAAGAACTCCTTCATCGAGGAGATCGGCCGGCTCTATGTGGTGACGGCACGCGCCAAGGGGTTGAGCGAGCGGCGCGTGCTCTATGGTCACGTCTTCCGCAACGCCATGTTGATCGTGGTGGCCGGGCTGCCCGGATCGTTCATCGGCATCCTGTTCACGAGCTCGCTCCTGATCGAGGTGATCTTCTCGCTCGATGGGCTCGGCCTCCTTGGCTTCGAGGCGCTCTTGGGGCGCGACTACCCGATCATCTTCGGCACCATGTTCTTTTTCACCCTCCTGGGTCTGGTCGTAAAGCTGATCGGCGACCTCACTTATGTGCTGGTCGACCCGCGCATCGACTTCGAGAAGCGCGCGGTCTAGCGCATGGTGTTCCGCGTGCCCGG